>JBIPMC010000061.1:0-8402 GCA_044369345.1 Terrimicrobiaceae bacterium | reverse complement strand
ATGTTCTTGTTGCCGACATGGGGCTCGAGGATTTCGTAGAGCCACGCCCAGTTCATGGTGGTTTCGAAAACCACACGGGCTTTGGGATAGCGCTTGGCCAGCTCGACGAAGAGTTCCGGGGTGGTGTGTTCGATACGCCCGCGTTCAAGGATGCCGCCTTTGGCGTCGAGGACGCAAAAAACGCTGTATCGCTTATGGAAGTCGATTCCGATAGAGACTGGACTGTTGTGGGATGTGGTTGGTTTGGTCATAAGACCGCCCATCCTACAACATCCATTTTACCGGCTTCCAGAGCCCGATCCGCCCGCAGATCAAGGAGGAATCATGCTTTCATGTCGGCTGACCACCTAGGCTTGGCCCATTTTCGAAAGCCGGTGATGAAAAGGTTCCCGCAGGATAGACAAATCCCATTACCATCGCGTCTGGTTCACAGACTGCTATTCATGGACCTTCGAGAATTGGAATCCCTTTATGACGAATTCGCTCCCGCGGGCTATGCGTTTGCGCTGCAACTGGCGCGGGATTCTGAAGCAGCGCAGGATCTTGTGCAGAGTGTCTTCCTGCGCTTGGCTCGGCGTCCGAGGTTTACCATTCTGAACCCGCGCTCATTCGTATTGCGGTGCATCTACCGCGCCCATGTGGATGTCGTGCGTCGCGATTCGGCCCGGCGGCAGATGTTGGAAAATTTCGCTTTGGAAGCGCAGACTGTCTTCCGACCTGAGCCCAGCGAGGATGAGAAAATTGCGGAGTTGCTCGACCAATTTGCTGCCCTGCCGGAGGAGCAGCGCGTGGTGGTGCATTTGAAGACATGGGAGCAGAGGACATTCCGGCAGATCGCCAGCATCCTCGGCATCCCAGCAAATACAGCCGCGAGCAGATATCGCTACGCATTAGACAAATTGCGCGACGCCATGCGTCTGGAGGATGAAACATGAACAACGAGGAAATCGAATCCCGTCTCCACCCAGTCCGGCCGCCGGAGCTGCCAACCGGGTTGAAGCATCGGGTCCTACAGGCCGCGCGACAAAACGCGGAGCCCATCGCCCGGTTTCCACGGGTCATGTGGGCTTCACTGGCCGTGTGCTGGATGTTAATCGTTCTTCTCCGGACCACCACGCCGCAAGTTCCGACTGGCACTCTGCCCTTCGACCGCGAGGCCTATCTGGCGCGAAACGCAACGCTCAAGTGCATCATAGCGACCGGACAATTTCCTCAGGAGATGGATGACTCTCCGATCCAACAACCCCTTCAGATGGAATTGCATTTTCGCCTACCAAAGGCCACTCCCCAAGCATCCCAACCTGCAACTTAGAAGATTCCCAAAACCAATAAACAGATGAAAATTATAAAGCGCCTCCTCCTCATCGCAGTCTCCATCGTCACCCTTGTCACCCTGTTCTATTCATGGACAAACTGGTGGGGCGCAAGAAAGCTGAGCGCCGCCTTGGCCATGCTCCGGGACAAGAACGAGCCCACACGATTCGAGGACCTCGTGCCGCGGCCGGTGCCCGATGCCGACAACGTCGCCGCCGCGCCGGTCTTTCAGGAGGTCTTTGCCTCGGAGCGGGATTCGCGACTTGGAAAGCTGGATCTGCCTTGGAAAAAAATCACTGGAAAACCTGAGTCGGGCGAAAGCTCGATCCATTTTGTCGCAAGGTTCTTGAATCCCCATTTCAAGGGGGACGATCAGGCCGCAGGGGAATTGGTTTTAAAGAGTCTTGCCCCCTCAGCACCTCTGCTTGAGGAAGTCGCCCAGGCAGTCCGCCGACCGGGGGTTTGTTGGCCGCTTGATTACTCAAAAGGTTTCGGGATGCGACTGCCCCACATTTCAGCGATGGTGAATATCTCCAGGATCTTCCAAGGGCGGGTGCAGGCCGAACTGGCGGCTGGCCGCCCGGACAATGCCTTTCAAGATGTCCAGACGCTTTTGGCCCTCGCACGCGCCGCTGGGTCCTCCCCTTGTCTTGTTACGGTGCATGTTGCAATCAAGATCTTGGACCACACATCTCAGGTGATTAGCGATGGTCTAGAGCGCCACGCATGGACCGATGCTCAATTGGCGGATCTTTCCAGCGAACTCTCCCGGATCGATCTGCTGGCACGCCTTCCCGACGGTCTTCGGTTCGAAAGGGCGTTGAAATTACAAATTGATCTCAATGATCTCAAAAGGGAAGTTCTGTCTTCCGAAACTGGAATACCCCTCCGTGCCGCAGCGACACTCTGGCCCGAAGGATGGATCAACGAGGATAAAGCCGCATGCATCGGCACCATCCAGCGATACATCGACGCCGTGAACCACCCCAAGGAACTTCCGTCAATCCTCGGAGACATCGAGGCCTCATTTTTTGGTAGGCGCACCGTATGGAACAGGATCCGTTGCCTCAAATATCGCCTACTTTCCCTCACTCTGCCGGGTGTTACCCCTTCGGCTAAGCCGATTGTAGCCACCCAGACAATCCTCCGAAGCCTCGCCACCGCCTGCGCGGTCGAGCGCTACCGCATGGCCCACGGGCGTCTGCCCGCAACCCTTGAAGGCCTCGTGCCTGCCTTCCTGCCATCGATCCCCACAGACCCGCTCACCGGCATGCCGCTCTGCTACATGCCATCAGAGAGCAGTTCGTATCTCATCTACGGCAGCGGCTGGGACCAGACGGACAACTCCGGCTCCGGCGTAACTTCCCTCACCAGCCTCGTCACCAAAACTATTAAACAACCCGACTGGGGCGTGCTGGTGAAGTTTTAGGAACTCCGACATTTCGAGTCTCGACCTCAAGGCCCGGCGAGCTTCATCAACTCGTTGACTTAGGCCGATTGCCCCTCGCTGCCCGAAAAAATCACTCTAACCTTCCGATCGTAGCAGATGCGGTTGCTTCGTGCTTTCCTTTGCATGTCTTGGTCTTTTATCGAGGATAATCCGCAATCCAAAATCCGCGGTCAACATAGCGCGAACCAAACTCCGCTTTGCTGGAAATTTACCATAGTCGGCCCTGAAAAACCCCTCACGCCGGGAGGGGGCATTGGGCATCCTGCCATTTTTTCTGGAATTTGCACAGTGCCGAAACAAGACGCAAAAGAACCTGCCTCATCCAGAGGCTCAGGTTCGAGGCGGCGGCGGCCAGTAGCAGGTTGATGGCATCGCCGATTTGCCCTTTGAGGAAGTTGCGATCCAGTCGAAAGTCGCTCTTGAGGTGACCGATTCGTGGTTCGATCGCTGCCCGTCGGCGGAACCTCTTTCTGGCTTTGCGTTTCTCGTAGACACTGGCGCTTTTCTTTCCTCTCCCAGGTGTGACCACCTCGGTTTCCCCGCAATGCGACTGCCCTCGAAACCCCTTGTCACCAATCGCCACCGTAGGCCTGTAGCCGGCCACCCGCTCGACCTGCTTGAGTGTGGGCTCCAACGCATGGCCGTCGTAGTCGTTTTCAGGAAGGCTGTAGGCTCCCAGGATCACTCCGCCGTTCTTGCCCACCACCACTGAGGCTTTCGCCCCGAACTCATACTTTTTGTGCTCCTTGCCCTTGGACACGCAGTAGACCTCCGGTTCGTGCAGGGAGTAGATTTTCCCACTGTCGGAGCGCTTTTGACTCAGGATTTTCTTGGCCGTTTCCACCCAGCGCCGGTCCCGGCTTTCGTTGGGAACTCCCGCATCCAGTTGCCTCACCACCCGTCCGGCGATCGTCTTCAAACGCCGGGCCGCCTTGCGCGCTCGCGCCACTCCTCCTTTGGTCCGACGCCCTCGCTGTGCCGCCAGCAACTTCGGCACCGTGCGCTCGAAACTTTGCCTCAACTTCACTCCGTGCTTGCGCGCCATTTTCACTCCGCCTCGAACGATCTTCGCCGCCAATTTCGTGTCCGTCGGAAAGGTGATATTCTTTTCCTGAACCGTGGTATCCACGACCACTTCCTTTTCCTTCGCCCGCTCGCCGTGGAGTTGGATCGTCGCCGCCAGAATCTTCTCCGCTCCTCCCGTGCCGATGCGTTTGCGAAAGTGCGTCAACTCGCTCGCGTCGCATGGCAGCCCCCACTGCAACTCCCGCTCCCCGCAGAAGTCCTGCGCGTAGGGGTTTTCGCTCCAAAACACAACGACCTCCTCGTCGCTGAGGTTCCTCAGACTCTTGAGCATCAGCAGACCCACCAGTCGCCGGATCGGCAAGGCGGGCCTCCCTTCCGTGCAGTAGAGCGGGCGAAACTCTTTTTCAAACACGCTCCAGTCCATCGCCCGAGCCAAACAGAAAAGGGCATTGCGCGGATCGAGTTGGCGTTCCAGATCGGGGAGCAGAAAGGAGATTTGGGCTTTGTCGGTGGTGCTGGGTTGCATGGTCTCGGATTGCTGGGTTTTTGTGGGTATGGGCAGGTTTTACCTGCAATCCAACACAGCAATAATCGTGCCTAGCACATTAACCATAAACGGGATGAGTCGTTTTTAAGGGCCGACTAAATTAGTATCGACTTGAATTCCTTGGCAATAAAAGGATTATTAGACTCGCCGGAAATTTTTTTATTCTTTAGTCTGTTTAGGTTCCTCCGCCGTGATTTCCTCTACAACGGCCTCGCCGTGGCGATCCATTTCCCTGTAAATTCGCCACACATATTCACCGAGCAGGCCAAGGAAGATAAAGGCGCAGCCATTGAGGAAACCCAACAAGGCCGCAAGGGCTGCAAATCCAGGCACTTCTATGAATCCCAAGGCTTTCCCCAAAACCACCACCGTGGCGTAGGTGAAACACCCCAAGGCGATGACGAAACCGATTCCGGTCGCCAATCGCATGGGCTTGACCGAGAACCCCACACTGGAATCGATGAAATAATTGATTTTTTTTTGAAAAGTCCACATCGACTTTCCATGTTCCCTCTCGCGGCGGTGATAAGTAAGAACTTTCGCTGGAATGCCCAAGGACCACGCAAACATGGCGAGGTTCTTGTTGTGGCCGCAGCGAAGCAGATGCGGTAGAAAGACTTTATCCATGATCGCCATATCGAAGCCCCCGTCCGGGTAGCTCGGCATGATGAGCAACCGCACCATCCGGTAATTCAACCAGGCAAAAAATTTTGTGAGAATCGGATCCTGTCGCGAGGATCGCGTTCGTACCACGAACCGCTCGCCCTTTTTCCATTCCTGCACCATTTCGACAATCAATTCCGGCGGGTCCTGCAGATCGGCAGCCAGATAAGTGAAGCAATCGCCGCTGGCGTACTTAAGACCGGTTTGAATCGCCACCATCGAGCCTTGATTTGAAAGGTGGTTCAGAACGATCGTCTTCGGTCGACGGGATTGGATTTCCCGCAAGATGGCCAAAGAGTTGTCGCGAGATCCATCGTTCACAAAGATCAGTTCTATTTCCACCCCGGTCGCGGCAAGATCTCGCTCCAGATTGGCCAAGGCCTTTTCCAAATGAGGGAGCGAGGCCTCGTTGAAATAGACGGGAACGACAATGGAAAGCTTTGGCATATATTAGGAGATTGCTTCCATGGCATTCATGACGGCTTGAATCACACGATCCTGATGTTGCATATGGAGATGCGGCCCAAGCGGAAGGCTCAAGGTTTCGCGGTGGATTCGCTCCGCAATGGGGAAACTCTGAGCGGCAGCTTTGTGATCAGCATAGGCTTTTTGCTGATGCGGCGGGATCGGGTAATGAATGAGGGTGCCGATGCCTGCCTTTTCCAGATGCTCGCGAATGGCATCCCGGCGCGGATGGCGAATGGTGTAGAGATGCCAGGCGTGTTTGGCCCCGGGACGAACGACTGGCAGGGTGAAAGGAAGACCCGCAAACGCCTCTTGGTATCTGCCGGCCAAGGCCTCCCGGCGGGCATTCCATTCCGCCAAGCTGCCTAGCTTCACGCGCAAAATCGCAGCGTGGAGTTCCTCCAAGCGGTTGTTGTAACCCGGCACCTCGTTCACATAGCGGACCGCACTGCCGTAATTTCGGAGTGTTTTCAAGGATTTCACCAAGGCTTCGTCATCCGTGGTCACCGCCCCGGCATCGCCGAGCGCGCCAAGGTTTTTGCTAGGATAAAAGCTCCACGCCACCGCATCGCCGTGAGCGCCGATCCGTCGACCCGCGATCTCAGCCCCATGAGCCTGTGCCGCATCCTCGATCACCTTCAAGCCATGCCGACGGGCCATGGCAACAATCTCCGGCATGTCGCAAGGGTGGCCGTAAAGGTGCACGGCCATGATGGCTTTGGCTCGGGGCGTAATTGCCGCCTCGATCTCCTTGGGATCGATGAGACAAGTATCCCACTCCGGTTCCACAGGCACGGGGTCTGCTCCCGCCATGGTCACCGCCAACCAGGAGGCGATGTAGGTATTGGAAGGCACGATCACCTCATCACCCGGCCCAATCCCCCAGGCTCGAAGAACCAGATGCATAGCATCCAAGCCATTGCTCACACCCACAGAGTGTCGAGCCCCGCACCATGCCGCCCACTCCCTTTCGAAGGCTTCCAACTCGGGTCCCAACAAATACCAACCGCTGTCAAGAACGCGCCGGATGGCAGCATCGATGGCTTCCCGTTGTTCCGCCACCGCATCTCCAAGTTGAAGATATGGAATCTTACTCATGGCTTCTCCTCTCTGTTGGCCAGAACTTTCAGAAACTCATCGTAGTCCCTAATGTAATCGTCGGGATCGTAGGAATGGGAGGCAAATACAAGCAACACCGCATCCGACGAATACTTGTATTGAATTCCCCAAGTGAGCGGTGGCAAATAGAAGCCGAGGCTGGGATGATCAAGAACCACCTCGCGGCGCGTGCTGCCATCGTCGGCCACCACGGCCACGCTGCCATGGGGCACGATCAGGAATTGGTGACACGTGCGGTGGGCGTGCTCGCCACGCACTTCCTTGCCGGGGACACCAAAAACCAGAAAATGCCGTTTGGGCTGGAACGGAAGCTCTTTCTCGAAATCGCCGGCCGAGAGATTCCCGCGCAAATCCTCCACAAACGGGAAGCGATGGAGTGAGGCCTTAGCCACCCCAAAAGGCACCAACCCAGGCGTTTTGTCTTGGTTTGTATGGACTTTGATGGATGCCTGCTCCCCGGTATTTACATATCCCACGATCCGTGCAGGATTGCCCACCACTTTGGCGTAAGGTGGCACGGACTTCGTGACCACGGACCCTGCCCCGACCATCGCTTTGCGACCAATAGTGATGCCCGGTAAAATCGTGGCATTTGCGCCGATGCTCGCTCCTTGGCACACTCGCGTTTCCAGTATGGGTTTTGAATGGTCCTTGGAGCGGGGAAAAAGATCGTTGGTAAATGTGGCATTCGGGCCGACGAAGACATCATCCTCGAGGCGAACCCCACTCCAGATTTGAACGCCGCACTTGACAGTGACTCGATCGCCAAGCGTTGTATTGCCATCGATAAAAACCCCGTCGCAAATATTGCAGTCCATGCCAATGACAGCACCCGGTAAAATATGGGCAAAGGCCCAGATTTTAGTTCCAATTCCGACACGGTCAGATTCAACAATACTTTCAGGATGAGCAAACATAATGTTTCCTATTTATTTTAATTTAGCTTGAGAGTTTTGATTATTTTCAAGATCAAATCGATGAGGTATACCAGGTCGATCTGAGAGTTTAATCAAGATAACATCGTCAAGAAGCGATATTGAACCAGTGCAGGGATATACATTCATAGATTTATAGAGTGTTATTAGTTCTTTTCTTTTTTCTTTTGAAATAGGCTTAATGTCATCATAGCCAATTACATTCATGAATGATATTATTCTATTTGGATTTCCACCATCCCATTCATAAAAAGAAGATCCGATTGTAGACGTCCGAACTTTTTTGAAAGGACTATTAAATGAATGACTCCCGAAGAAATCATATTTATAGTCGGAAACTTTTTTGTTAAACGGAATAGTCTTTACTATATCGTCGTATATCCTTGAGCATAAGTTTTTATCATACTCGCTTGAAAGAGATTGCGTTGCAGAATAAATTGAAAACAAATGCAATAATTCAAAATTAAAATAAAGCACAACAATAATAATAAAAGGCCGAGGAAAAACACGGGATGTTTTTAAAGTTAGAATTATAAGCATTGTGAAAATAAAAGGGAGAGAAACGTACGACCTGAAAGGAATAAGGTATATCCCACCGGCGATGAGATCAAGGAGAAAAGGAGTTAACATGACGAAAAGGACAGTAATAAAACTAATAATTCGATATTTATTATTTAATAAATAAATTTGTTGAAATAGGAATATAGCGATTATTAGGAAAAAGGAAAAAAGCGAATAGGAATAAATACTTTCGGACCCTATGTAAAAATCAACAGTATAGCAAAAGACTTGAAAAATAATATTCAGAGGATCAGCAATGAGATTTTTTGGATTCCAAAAACCATCGATGTAAAAAACTTCCAATCCATATAGATTCATACAA
>JBIPMC010000060.1:0-8473 GCA_044369345.1 Terrimicrobiaceae bacterium | reverse complement strand
CGATGCCTACCAGCACGGCGCAGTCGCGCACGGAGGAATCGATGCGCACCTTGATATAGGTGGCGTCGAGGAGGAGGTGGGAGATTTCCGGCAGCGGACGGTTGCGCCATTTCTCAAGAGATTCATCTCACCGAGGGTGCTTTTGAAGACTCTGTCCTTGAACCCGTTGGCGTAGCCGTTTCGCTTTTCGCAGCGCTCGTAGGGCTGGGCGGAGAGATGGGTTCTTCTCTCGATGAGCATGGCGGCGTTGAGAATCATTTCAGCGATTCGGGGAAGCCCGTTTTCGTATCCTTCGTTCAAAAGAAGTTGGATCAGGTTATCAAGCGATGTATTTTGTGTGGCTGTGTTTCGGTCATGGTTGGTGCTCTGTTTGATTTAAGCACCTTCAGCATCCAGCCGTGGCCGGACGCCTTCAACCACCAGTCTTCGTGAAATGCGACCGCGTTACGGAAAACTCCGCTCCGCTCCCTTTTCCGTAAGTCAGGAATGATTTGGTGATGTCGGCAATTTACAGATGAATTGTTGCACTACCGAAATTCGCAAATGTTGAAAAACAATGGCTTACAAAATCAATAAGGTAGGGAACGAATCTGCCGGTTCGATTCCGGCCCTCGCCTCCACTTTTTAAAACTCCTCGATCATGAACGCAGCCTTCAAGGAATGGGCTATTGTTTGCGAGGCTTTGGGCAGTGGGCGGCAGAGTTTGATTCTGCGAAAGGGAGGAATTGCCGAGGGGCGGGATGGTTTTGCCTTTCTGCACCGGGAGTTTTTTCTGTTTCCCACCCGCTTCCACGAGACCTTGGAAAAAACAACCCTGCCTGGGGGGATCCCGCTTCCTGTTCAAATCGAGGGAGAGGTGAAAATCTGCTTCGCCGCTAAAATGGAGTGGAGCTGTTTTCTGTCGGATACCCAACAGGTCGAGAGATTGGGTGATTTTCACATCCTTCGGAAGGAGGTCGTTGATGAGCGATTTCGATTTGGAGAACCTCCGGGCATCCATGTTGGTTTTGCCAGGGTTTATCGCCTTTCAGTGCCTTGGATTCTCCCGATGGAGAAGCGATTTGGCGGTTGCCGTTCTTGGGTGGAGCTTCCAGACGCTCTTGAGCATCGTCTCGAACCAGTTATTTCCGACGCGGAAAACAACTGGCGTAGCCGATCGCTGGGCGGTCTATTAAAGTAGGACTAACCGGCGATCAGGGTTTCGACCTGCGCCATTGTTTCGCGCAGGGCGCGGTAGCCGAAGTGGCCTTGGGGGACACGGAGGAGTTTGGAGCCGCGCCAGCTTTCGGTGAGTTTTTCAAGGTCGCAGATCGGGGAAATGCGGTCGTGGAGGCCGCCGGTAATGAGAATGTTCGCGGGGTCGCAGAGAGGTTGTCCGCGCAGGGGCGAGGCGAGGTGCTCGAACGGGAGCGTGTTGCCGGGGGCGTGACCACGGGCTCGAAGTTCGCGGCGCATCACGGCGGCACCGGGGTTTTCCCAAACGGCTTTTTCGGTGTTTACAATTGGCTGGACGAGGGCGACAAACCGGAAATCGCACTCGAGAAGCGAGAGAAGACCACCGGTCCAGCCCCCGTAGCTGGTTCCCAAAATGGCAAACTCGCGTGTGCCTCGTGTGCGGAGCAGAGTCATAAGTTGGCGGTGCTCGACGACAGCCTGGCGGATTCCTTCGGCATTGCGGACGAGATTGGCCGTGATGGCGAGTTCGCCGTTGAGCGTTTTTTGGGGGGTGCGCGAGTAGTGGTAAGGCAGGTGGGGGAAGGCGACGCTCCAGCCGTTGTCGTTGAACCAAGAGGCGAGACGGCGGTAGCCGATGTCGCTTGCGCTCATCAGAGCGTGGAGGATGAGGACGGTCGGGGCATTTTGGTCACGGGCGGGAAAAAAAAGAACGCGGACGCGGTCGTTTTCGGGGTGGCCGGTGGGGTGGGGGGTGTCCCATTCGATCCAGCCGTTTTTTAGGCTCGGCCGCACGGCGGGGGGTATTCGGTAAAATTCTTCACGAGTCATGGGCGAGTGCCGCGCGATGTATTTATCCAATTCCTCACGCGAGCAGGCATCGGCGCGCCGTCGCCATTGGATGAGATGCATGATATTGCATATCGCTCCATCCACGAGCCACGCGAGGGGGTTGTTCCTAATTGGGGTCATGGCTCGCGCATCCGCTGCTGTGGTGAGTGGGGCAGGTCGTTTTTGGAAAGCTGGTATGAATCAACGAGACGGTCTTTCAAGCGAATCAACGCGATTGCGGTCTCATCGCGGATTGTCTTTCGATCTTTGCCGCGCGAGTCCATGGGGGCGCCGATTGCGATATAAACTTTGGAGCGGCGCCAGGGGAGCCAATTCCGACGGTTATAGAGTCGCTCGCTGCCCAGGATCACCACGGGAACCACGGGGCATCCGGCTTTTGAGGCAATAAGGAAAGCGCCTTCCCGCATTTGCGCTCCAGCAAGAATCGAACGCTCGCCATCACGAATTCCCCCCTCTGGAAAAATTCCGATCATTCGTTCGTTTGCGAGTCGCTTGATGGCTATGCGGAGGGCCTGGCGGTCGTCTCCGCGGCGGTCCACCGGAATCACATCGAGCCAAGTGAAGCCGACCTTGGACCACTTGGTGCTGAAAAGCTCGGCCATGGCGATCCAATCAATCTTGCGAGGCAGCCACCCGCTGAGAAGCGGAGGGTCGAAGTGGCTGATGTGGTTTGAGACCATGACGCACGCACCGTCGGGGATTTTGCCTAAGGGAACGACCCGGACCCGCGCGCCGATATGCAGAAAGGCTTTCAGCAAGCCGACGATGAAATGGTAGAAAGCGAGGTGGAATGCGTCGCGGCCAGACATCGGCTAGGCGGCTTGGGTGAAAAACCGGCGTTGTTTTTCGCTGATCGGGTGTCCCAATTTTTCCAAGACGAGAAGCATGTCCTCCCAGACCTTCCGCTTTTCAGTGATCGTCTGGTTTCGCAGCAGGTATGCCGGGTGGTAGGTCGCCATCACGGGAGTGGACTGGAAGTCCAGCCACTGGCCGCGGAGCTCGCGCATCGGGCGAGTCTCGCCGAGGAGTCCCTCCGCCGCTGTCGCTCCGAGGGCAACTATGACGCGTGGTTTGACAAGATTTATCTGCTCGCGGAGCCACGGTAGGCAGGTGGTCATTTCATCCATGCGAGGCTTGCGGTTGCCTGACTCGCCGGGTGGCATGTCGGGGCGGCATTTCAGGACATTTGCGATGAAAATGTCGTCGCGTGTGAAGCCCATGGCCTCGATGATTTTTGTAAGAAGTTGGCCGGCGCGCCCCACAAACGGCTCTCCGATTTTGTCCTCGTCGGCTCCAGGCGCTTCGCCAATGAACATCAATTCGGCCTTGCGGTTTCCGACGCCGAAAACCACCTGCGTTCTGGAGGAAACAAGGTTCGGGCATTTCTGGCAGGTAAGAATGGCATTTTCGAGAGTCTCCCAAGACCAGGCAGCGGGAGTTTTTTCTTGGGCAATCATGAGAGGGGCGGGGGATGCGTGGGGCGGGGTTTTGGTGGAGTTTTTAAATTTTTGGAGGGCTGCCAGCGAGGCTTTTGGCGCGGGCTTCACGCCGCTTTCGATCGACATGAGAAGCGGGAGGGTTTGGGCCACCGCTTGCTGGAAAAGTTCGCTCATGACTGGTGTTTTAGCTTCTGCGCGATGGGGCGGCGAGAATTTGATCGGGTGCGAAGGATTTTTGTTTCACGCCCCATTCGGCGGGTCCATAGTCGACGAATCTTTATGGCCAAATCCGACGATTCCTCATCCAACGACAAGGCGGCCGCAGCCCGCCTTAAGAACCTCGACCTCGCCCTCCAACAGATCGAAAAAGACTACGGTAGCGAGGCGATCCGCCGACTCGGCGATGCCACCGTATCGCAGGTCGAGGCGATTCCGACTGGGAATATCATGATCGATCGCGCGCTCGGCGTGGGAGGTTTTCCCCGTGGCCGCATCGTAGAAATTTATGGCCCGGAAAGCTCAGGAAAAACCACGCTCACGCTTACGGCGATCGCCCAAGCCCAGAAACTCGGGGGCTTAGCTGCCTTTATTGATGTCGAGCACGCGCTCGATCCCAGTTATGCCCGCAAGCTCGGCGTGAATCTCAACGAGCTTCTGGTTTCTCAGCCCAGTTCGGGCGAGGAGGCGCTCCGTATTTGCGAAACCCTGGTCCGCTCGAATGCTCTCGATATTATCGTTCTCGATTCCGTCGCCGCCTTGGTGACAAAATCCGAACTCGAGGGTGAGATTGGTGATGCGGTGGTCGGTGCACAGGCCCGCTTGATGAGCAATGCGCTCCGCAAGCTCACTTCATTCATTTCAAAGGCGAACACGATCTGTCTTTTCACAAACCAAATTCGCGAAAAAATCGGCGTGATGTTTGGAAATCCGGAGACCACTCCGGGCGGCAAGGCTCTTAAATTCTACGCCAGTGTGCGCATCGACATCCGCCGCATTGGCGCGATCAAGAACGGCGATGGCTCGGTTTCTGGCAATCGCACAAAGGTCAAGGTGGTGAAAAACAAAGTCGCCCCGCCCTTTACCGAAGCCGAATTTGACATCATGTATAATGAAGGCATTTCGAATACGGGGTCACTCCTCGATCTCGCACTCGAAAAAGGTATCGTCGAAAAACGAGGCTCCTGGCTTAGCTACAAAGGAAGCCAACTCGCCCAAGGCCGCGACGCTGCGAAGGAACTCCTCAAGTCCGACTCAAAAATCTACGGCGAAATCGAGGCCGATGTGCTCGCCGCTATGGAAAAAGCCTAAGCGGATTCAAGGAGCCAATTCGCCACGGAGCTCAAGCACGCAGCGGATGGTTTCCTCGATCAGATTATTAGGGCAACTCGCGCCGGCGGTGATGCCCACGGTGAGGTTGTCGTGTTTTGGGAGCCAATTTGCGGCGGCGACTTCCTTTTTCGCATGAATGTCGAAATGCCGGATCGATTCTGCCGAGTCGATGCAATCGGCGTTACGGATGAAAAAGGTGGGGAGCTTCTGTTCGCCGATTTCAACGAGGTGTGTGGTGTTGGAACTGTTATAGCCGCCGACGACGAGCAGGAGGTCGAGGGATTCCTTGAGGAGTTGAAATAGGGCGTCTTGACGGTCCTGTGTGGCTCCGCAGATGGTGTCGAAATAGCGGAAATTCGCAGTGCTGCCGCCATCGCGTTGGGCGATGGCTTCGCGAAGCAGGTTTTGGATCGATTCAGTTTCGCTGCGGAGCATCGTGGTTTGGTTTGCCACGCCGATGCGTTCTAGGTGGGTGAGGGGATTGAATCCCGGGCTGGTCGCGCCACGGAAGCGGGTGAGGAATTTTTCAGCATTACCGCCTTGGATCATGAAATCGGCGATGGCCTTGGCCTCGTCGAGGTCGAACACAATCAGGAAATGCCCCTGCCCATCCTGTCCCAGCGCCCGTGAGGCAGTGGCGCGAGTTTCCTCGTGGGCTGCCTTGCCGTGAATGATCGAGGACACGCGTTCGGTGGCGTTTTGGCGGACGCGTTTCCAGACGCTCATCACATCACCACAGGTGGTGTCGATAATCTGACATCCATGAGCCTTCACGGCATTGATCACGGTGACTTCCGCTCCGAAAGCGGGTACGATCACGACATCGTCGGCATGGAGGCTGTCGAGGTCGGCATCAGACGGATGGGCGGCGAGCGAACGAATACCAAGGGCTTCAATCTGGGCGTTTACATCAGGGTTGTGGATGATTTCACCGAGTAGAAAAATTCGACGGTCCTTGAAAACCCTGCCCGCCGCGTAGGCAAGGTCGATGGCTCGCTCGACGCCGTAGCAAAATCCGAATTCCTTCGCGAGCCTGATCGTTGTGTTTCCCGCTTGGAGAACGCCTCCTTGAGCGCGCATTTTTTCAACGAGTTCGCTCCGATAATGGGACTCCACTTGGGCCTGCACATGGGCCATGACCTCGGGAGTGCGGATATTAACTCGGGCCGAGGCGCTCATGATTCGACGGGGCGGGCATTCACGATTTCTCGGGCTTTTCCCAAAAAGAGGCTGCAAGTATTTGTGCAAAAAAGGGGGATTCGCCCCTCGGGTTGGATTGGATCGGACAAGGTGTCCCCGGTTTCGATCGGCCAGAGGATTTGGCGGAGGCAGCCCGGGCGGCAGAGTGTGGTGATGATTTGAGAGGCTTCATCGCGCGTGAGGAGTCCTGTGATTCGATACATTCCAGTTTGGCGGTTAAGTGTTTCGCGCAGGGGCGGGGCAATCTTTCCGCCCTCTAGAAGAACCGCGCGCCAATTTGCCAGAGCGGCGGGATAAAGCAAATCGAGCGCGAGGCGTAGCGCCTCCGTGGATTGCAAATGCAACTCCCAACCTCGCCGAAGATTCGGGGCGGTTTTTAGCGGGCGGTATTCGCCTGAGTCATCCCAGCGGGCGATCTCTGAGGCATCGTCTGTCGAGTGGTATGCCTGCAAATCCTGAGCTGCTTCGTCCAATGCGTGACGAAGCAAAAAGTTTCTCGCGTTTTTTGAAATTAGAATCTGCCCGACGCGACAATAGCCAAGTTCGATCAACTCAGAGAGAAACTGCGTGAGCGGGTTTCGCACAGCCGCATGCAGTGAATCCATGCGGACAAAGGCTAAAATCAGACTTGGCGGCGGCGCTTGACCTTAACGAGGGCGAGGGAGCGCATGAGGGCCGCTTTAGTGGTGGCCTGTTCCTCGTCGCTCATTCGCTCACTGCGCATCGCCTCCTCGGCACGCTTGATCGCGGCCTCCGCAGCGGATTCATCGATATCGCTTTCCTTGACAGCCATGTCGGTGAGAACTGCGATTTTTTCCTGCGTAATTTCAACGAAACCCTCTCCGATGGCGAGTCGTGTCTCCTCGCCATTTATGATCACACGGAGTTCTCCGGGTTCGAGGAGGGTCATAAACGGCGCGTGCATGGGCAGCACGCCGAGTTCTCCCTCGACGCCAGGAATCACGACCGAGTCTACATTATCCGAGAAGGTTTTGGCCTCCGGCGTGACGATTTCGAGACGCACCATGGAGATTAGCCTTCCTTCACCATGTCGATGCCACCCTTCATGTAGAAGTTGGCTTCGGGAACATCGTCGTGTTTTCCTTCAAGGATTTCCTTGAAGCCACGAATGGTCTCGGCGGTGGAAACATACTGGCCCTTCGTGCCGGTGAAGATTTCAGCGACATGAAAGGGTTGCGACAGGAAGCGCTGGATTTTGCGGGCGCGATAGACCGTAAGTTTATCCTCGGGCGAAAGCTCGTCCATGCCAAGAATCGCAATGATGTCCTGCAGATCCTTGTATCGCTGAAGAACGCGTTGGACGCCGCGCGCGACATTGTAGTGCTCCTCGCCTACGATGTCGGGTGCAAGCGCCTTCGAGGTTGAAGCGAGCGGATCGACGGCCGGATAGATGCCCAGCTCGGCGATGGAGCGCTCGAGCACGATGGTGGAATCAAGGTGCGCGAAGGTGTTCGCGGGCGCAGGGTCGGTGAGGTCGTCCGCCGGCACATAGACGGCTTGGAACGATGTGATCGAGCCCTTCTTGGTTGAGGTGATGCGTTCCTGCAAGTCGCCCATTTCGGCGGCGAGGGTGGGTTGGTAACCCACAGCGCTCGGTGTGCGACCGAGGAGCGCGGAAACTTCCGCCCCGGCCTGCGAGAATCGAAAAATGTTGTCGATGAAAAGGAGTACATCCTGGTTCTTCTCGTCACGGAAATACTCGGCCATCGCCAGGGCCGAGAGGGCGACGCGGAGACGAGCTCCCGGAGGTTCATTCATCTGGCCGTAGACCAGAGCGACCTTCGATTTGGTGAGGTCGTCTTGGACGATAACTCCCGACTCGCTCATTTCGGCGTAGAGGTCGTTGCCCTCGCGGGTGCGCTCGCCGACGCCGGCGAAAACAGAGTAACCGCCGTGGCCCTTGGCGATGTTGTTGATGAGTTCCATGATGACGACGGTCTTGCCGACGCCTGCGCCACCGAACGCACCAACTTTTCCGCCTTTTGTGAACGGACAGATGAGGTCTATGACTTTGATGCCTGTCTCAAGGATTTGGGCTTTGGTGTTTTGCTCGAGAAGCGGTGGGGCTTTGCGGTGGATGGGATATTTTTTCTCGTGCGGAACGGGGCCGCGTCCATCGGTCGGATCGCCGGTGACATTGAAAATACGGCCAAGCACGCCTTCGCCCACAGGAACGGAAATCGGAGCGCCCATGGCTTTCACGCCCATACCCCGGGTTAGGCCCTCGGTGGAACTCATGGCGATCGCACGTACCCAATTTTCGCCGAGGTGCTGTTGAACTTCGAGGGTGAGATTCTGGTTCACGCCTCCGACCTCGAAGGCGACTTCGAGTGCATCGTAGATTTTCGGGAGCGCGCCGTCTGCCGGGTTGAACTCGACATCGACGACGGGGCCGATGACTTGAACGATTTTGCCTGTTTGATTCATGTGCGTTGAGTGAGCTGAAAAAAAGGAACGGG
>JBIPMC010000352.1:0-2501 GCA_044369345.1 Terrimicrobiaceae bacterium | reverse complement strand
ACTCTCCGCCATATCCTCGTCTTCTTCGCCGGGGCCGTTCTGTGCTCCTGTAAAACGGTCGATCACGATGCTCCGGCTCGCGCCGCCATGGCCGCCGCGATTCGTTCCGAACAACCCGGAAATTACTTCATCGGCCGTCGCATGTATAAAAAGGACTACAAAATGTGGGGATGGGTGCGGGAACCAGGCCAGCCCTGGAAAACCTCAAAGCTCGTCATGTTGAATGAACAATCCCGCCTCGCGCCCGACCGTGTGCGCGGAACCTTGGGCGATGACAACAACCACGAATACCGACTGCAGGGCCGCTTCACTGGCAAAACCGTTTACGAACCGGCGAGCGACCGCTTCTACCCGGAGTTTCAACTCACTGCATGCGAGGTTTTGA
Source organism: Terrimicrobiaceae bacterium (assembly GCA_044369345.1). Taxonomy (GTDB): domain Bacteria; phylum Verrucomicrobiota; class Verrucomicrobiia; order Chthoniobacterales; family Terrimicrobiaceae; genus UBA967. The sequence goes on along the minus strand of JBIPMC010000352.1, from coordinate 2,116 downwards.
ACACACAGCCTCCGCCAATCTATTTGGACAAGCGCCAAGAGAATCCCGAAATCCGGATCATCATGGCACCGGTGCATTGATGGAGACGCCCGAACTCCTCTCTCCCGCCGGTGACTGGGATTGCCTCAAAGCCGCCGTGGCGAACGGCGCAGACGCCGTGTTTTTCGGCCTCTCGAAATTCAACGCCCGCATGCGCGCCGACAATTTTCGCGAGGAGGAATTACCCGAGGTGATGCGTTTTCTCCACAGCCATGGGGTGAAAGGCTATGTCACGCTGAATGTCCTGATCTTCACGGACGAGTTGCCCGATGCCGTCGCCGAGCTTCAGGCTCTGCACAACGCTGGAGTGGATGCCGTCATCATCCAGGATGTCGGTCTCGCCGAGATCGCGCGGCGAATGTTTCCAGACCTCCGAGTCCACGCCTCCACTCAGATGACTATCACCTCGCCCGAAGGCGTCCGCTTCGCCGAGCGTTTGGGAGTGAAACAAGTTGTCCTCGCCCGGGAACTCTCGCTTCGGGAGTTGGAAAAATTTCCGCGCGTTCTGCCACTCGAGACATTCGTCCATGGCGCGCTCTGCGTCGCTTATTCCGGCCAATGCCTCACCAGCGAGGCGCTCGGCCGACGCAGCGCGAATCGGGGGGAATGCGCCCAAGCCTGCAGGATGCCCTATGAATTGATCGTCGATGGCGTGCTGCGCGACCTCGGCGACAAACGCTACCTGCTCTCTCCCCAAGACCTCTCCGCCGTGAACCAAATCCCCGACCTCGTTACGCGGGGCGTGGTGTCTTTCAAAATCGAAGGCCGACTCAAGTCGCCTGAATATGTTGCCGCCGTCACCAGCGTTTATCGCAAAGCCCTCGACGCCGCTCTGGCTGAGCAATTTCAGTCTGTCGCTCCCGACGATTTGTATCGGCTCGAGATGACTTTTTCCCGAGGCCTCTACCCGGGATGGATGCATGGCGTAAACCATCAAGAGCTCGTCGGCGCCCGCTTCGGAAAAAAACGCGGTGCCTTCGTCGGCCTCGTCCGGGAATCCGCCCATGACCATGTGCAACTCGACTCGCTCGCGGTGGACCTGAAACCTGGCGACGGAGTGGTTTTCGATATCGGTGGCAATACCGAGCACGAGCAAGGCGGTCGGATTTTCGAGGTTCGCGGACGCCGGATTTTCTTCGAACGCGGCAAGATCGATTTCACCAAAATTCCCGCCGGAGCGAGGATTTGGAAAACCAGCGACCCCGCTCTTGATCGCCAACTCCGAGCGAGTTTTTCCGGCCGCATCACTCCGCGCCAAGACCTCTTGAAACCGCTCGATCTTACCATCTCGGGCCAACCGGGCGAGCCCTTGAGAATCCGGTGCGGCGAGATCGAAGTCTCCTCGCGCACTCTTCTTGAACCTGCCCGCAACCATCCCCTCATCCCGGAATCCCTCCGCACACAACTTGGAAAACTGGGCGGCACCAGCTTTGTCCTGCGGCATCTCGATTTCCAAATCCTCGGAGCAGCCATCCTCCCGCTTTCTGAGATCAACCGCCTACGCCGCGAACTTGTGGACCGCCTCCATGCCAACAATCGCGACACCTCACCACGCTGCACTCTTCAGGAGATTCTGCCGGGCTTTGAAAATCCATCGACCGAACTTGCCAGCCTCTCGGTCCTGGTCCGCACCCCCGATCAACTCCAAGCTGCACTGGAAGCGGGCATCCAAGAAATCCTGGTCGATTACGAAGACATCCGACGCTACAAGGACGCCGTCGCCACGGCTCGATCAACCAACAAAGGAGCCGCCATTTTCCTAGCCACACCGCGCATTCAGAAAGCCGGCGAAGAGGGATTTTTCAAACTCATCTCCAATTCCCACCCCGACGGCGTTCTCATCCGCAACATCGGCGGCCTCGAGCATTTCATCGGCAGCCCGCTTCGCCTTATCGGCGACTTCTCTCTCAATGTCGCGAATCCCGTTACCGCCTCGGTTTTCAAGCGTCAAGGTCTTGAGCGCATTACCATCTCCCACGACCTGAACTCCGACCAAATCCTCTCTCTCCTTGGCCAAGCCCCGACGGAGTGGTTCCAACTCTCCATCCACCACCACATGCCGATGTTTCACATGGAG
>JBIPMC010000365.1:0-2501 GCA_044369345.1 Terrimicrobiaceae bacterium | reverse complement strand
CAATACTCTAAGCCAAGATGGCGAGTATTTTCAAGATCTCTACCTTTTTTCTGGGGAGAGAGAAAAAACCCCACAATAAGACTCGTTATGCCAGGATGGCACGAGTGTTTTCAGGCGAAGGGCCTGCGAAAATAGGGCCAAAATTCTCGGCCCTTTCCTCATTTTGAGATGCTCCTTTAAAAGGAGGAAAGCGCTCTCATGCGCATGTTTTTGGTGACGTCCAGCGGCACCCAAAACTAACACCATCGCGATGGAATCATCGCGATTGCCCCCCTTACTGCGCGATGTGCATCCAACAGTGGTCAATCACGATGATTGACATTGAAACGTTGAAGTCGATCGGGAAGCGACCAACGCACCGACACAACAATCAAATTTTAAATGCGGCGACCGCAAAAGACGACGAGTTGGACGCACAGAATGCGATAAAAAAACAAAAAATGGTCAAAAAGGGCGAGGCGAGCGATGCGAAGACCGCACGCAACAATTTAATGTAATTTTTTTGGGCGCTGGCCTCGAACGAGAGCGCCCGGATGGGCTGCCAATAGCAGCAAGCGTGAGGAGGACGAACGGGTCTTCCCCCCCCATCGATCGCACGAGGCGACGATGGAGAACAACGAGCGATGCGAGGGAGCACGCGACAACCAGCCTAGTTTTTGGAGGCTGGAGACGCGACGATCGCGAAGACGACGATCGCGATGACGACGATCGTGATCACGACGATTGCGAGGGCGATAAATAGGCAGCTCGTGAACAAAACGCGTGAGCAGCGAGGTGTTCGCCGCACCGCCCACGCGCTTCGTGAGCCTCGAGAGCTCAGACGACGCTGCGGGAGCCGGTCGTGTCGTCGTTACGACAACAAACGTCGATCGCAAGTAGCGACGACGGCAACAACGTCGATCACGAGGGACTACAACGACAACATCGATCGCGAGGAGCGATGACGACGTATGACGATCGCAGGGGAGACGATCGCAACGAGCGACGATCGCGAGAGCGTCGATCGCGAAGAGCGACGACGACGATCACGACAAGCGACGACAACAATAACGTCGATCGTGAGGAACGACGACGACGACGACAACGTCAATGAATCGACGTTGCGAGCGCGACAAACGCCGCGTGAGCAACGAGTGCTGCGCAAGCGCGCCGAGAAAGGCGTGCCGGCGTGACGGCGGTTGCGACGAGGATCGCATCGCCGTCAACTTGACGATGACGATGCAACAATGATCGCGACGATCGCGATCGGGACCGCCATGGCCGCCGAGTTGGATGCGTCGAACGCGACAACCAACAAAAAGGCGACTGCTTGGCGATGAGCGAGCGCCGAAAAGCGCCGCGAGGACGACAACTGTCGAGCGCAACGAGCGTCGACGCGACATAAAAATCGGTCGCAACGACCGCGAGCCGCATGCATGCCAAAACAACGACGATTGCCACGACGTCTGGCAAGCGCGGTCACAAGCAAAAATGGCTCGCGAGCAACTTTGCGAGCACAGACGATGCGACGGGAGTCGCTCGTTTCGTACTAACAACGACGACGACGGCAGTTATCGCGACAACCGCGGTTGCCACCGCCAGCGAGGTGCACGAGGCGCCTACAAATGCGACGGACGCGAAGGACGCGACGGACGTGGAGGTCGCGACAATCAGCCAAACGGCGGATGCGACGCAAGTGACGGAGAATGCGGCAGACGCCGATGGCCATGACTGCCAGGCGAATAAGCCCGAAAAGGCGTGACGCCGTCGCAAGCAAGAAGGAGACTTCACGCGACAGGAGCAATGGTCCTGCCCGCCGAGCGAGCAAGGAAGAAGCCACATCGGTGGCACCACTGCGCGCAAGAGGCGCAAGACAAACGTCATCGAGAGCGATGACGACGTGGACGTTGAGGACGTCGACAACGATGCACTCCCTGCTAAGTTGGGCAAGTGTTCAAAGGGGACCGATGCTTTGACAGCCTCCCCGGCCTTTGATTGACAGGCCATGCCGCAAGCAGAGCAGGCGGTGATAAAAAAAAACTTTAGTAGAACTAAGTTTCAAAAAGAAGGATTAGTCGAGACCAACAGTCCGACGACACTTTAGTTGCAGGGAACGTACCCCAGCTAATATATGTATATATATTTCATTGAGTCCAGAGGGACGACACAAAGAACTTTCTTGTGTTATGCAACAATGTGTTGCAGCGCACCCCCCTCGACATTCGACGGGTCGCGCCAGCAGTGAATGGTTCACCAACTAGAACTAAAAGTATTAAAGGATTAATTAAAAAATAATAATCCACTCACCTTCACTGCCGGGAACGCATTTCCCATACCTAAGTCCAGGGTTGCCGGTAGAACACCTATTGGCAAACCCACCTTGAAGGAGGCATTCCCCGTGTTGGAAGCCAACCTAGTAGCCAACCTGGAAGCCAACGACAACTCAAAAGGAGTCGTGGCCAAGGCCGAGATGCCAAGTCAAAAGAGGCTTATGCCATTGAGCATCATGGTGTGCGACACCA
>JBIPMC010000350.1:0-2502 GCA_044369345.1 Terrimicrobiaceae bacterium | reverse complement strand
ACTTTTCGCGCGTTGGCTTACTCGGGCGGTGCGACCTCGATGCTTCAGCTTGTGCCGATCTGCGGCGGTTACATTTATCCGATGGCCTATCTGGTTTACGGCGTGATCGCGCTTAAGGAAGTCCACCGAACCGACATGTGGCGGGTCGTGGTATCGATGCTTTTGATCATGCTCCTCTGCTGCGGAGCAGTTCTTGCGCTGGGACTAGGTTTGGGGGCTCTGGCGGCGAATCTGCCGAAGTAAACCGGAGGCGGGTTTTACTCGCCGAAAAGCTCGGCTTGGCCGGGGTCGGCTTTCTTGGGGGCCTCAAGGCCGATTTTTCGGTAGGCCTTGGGCATGGCGACGCGGCCTTGGGCTGTGCGCTTGATGTAGCCTTGCATGATCAAATAGGGCTCGTGGACCTCTTCGATCGTGCCGGCTTCCTCGCCGATGGCGACAGCGAGGCTGTTCACGCCCACGGGGCCGCCATCGAAAAGCCCGATGATCGCTTCGAGAATCCGCTTGTCCATTTCATCGAAACCATCCGCGTCGATGTCGAGCATGGCGAGAGCGTCGGAGGCGGTCTGGGCGGTGATGCGATCTCCGGCTCGAACGAGGGCGTAGTCGCGCACCCAGCGGAGGAGGTTGTTCGCAATGCGGGGAGTGCCTCGGGCGCGGCGGGCGATTTCGAGATCGGCCCCGGTTTCGAGTGTGCTGCCGAGCAATCCTGCGCTGCGACTGACGATCGAGGCTAAAACCTCGGGGGTGTAATAATCGAGTCGGCAGTTCATGCCGAAACGCGAGCGGAGCGGATCGCTGATCATGCCAGAGCGGGTGGTGGCGCCGACAAGCGTGAACGGCGCGAGGTTCAGTCGCACGGTCCGTGCGCTCGGGCCTTGGTCGATGACGATGTCCAGTTTGAAGTCCTCCATCGCGGGGTAGAGGTATTCCTCAATGGCCGGGGCGAGGCGGTGGATTTCGTCGATGAAAAGCACGCCTCCGCGTTCGATGTTGGTGAGAAGCCCCGCGAGGTCGCCGGCTTTTTCAATCATCGGGCCACTTGTGGTGCGCACCTCGGCTCCCATGGCGTTGCCGATGATGTAGGCGAGCGTGGTTTTGCCGAGTCCAGGAGGGCCGCTGAGAAGAATGTGCTGGAGCGTGTCGCCGCGTGCCTTGGCGGCATCGACCATCACGCGCAGGCGCTCGACCGTTTTATCCTGCCCTGCGAATTCCTCGAAAAGCGGCGGTCGCAGCGAAATCTCGAACGTCGCATCGATCGGCTCGGTTGGGGAGGATTTGACGGCGGGTTCGGGCATGGGCAGCACAATATGCAATCCCCGATCCGGTCTGCAATCCTGCGAGGGAGGATTTGGTTAGAGTGGTCTATTTCGGTGGTTCGGTAGCGAAAGGGTAGCCGGAATTTTTTTCCTCCAGATAGCCAATCGTCCAAGAACTCGGCAGGAGAACGACCCAAAAGCCCGAAGCGTCCTTGGCCAACGAGCAACCGCTGGGTAGGAGTAATTCGGGGCGTTCGGCGAGCGGCTTGCCGTCCACCATCGGCCAGCGGGCGAATTGCCACGGGGCGGACTCGACGCGGCAATCGGCGCTGTATTCGGTCTCGAGTCGGTATTGCATGACCTCAAATTGGAGCGGGCCGACGGCGCCGAGGAGCGGCACGCGTTGCATGGAGTCGGGTAACTCGAATTGCTGCGCGACGCCTTCTTTAAGGAGTTGGTCGAGGCCCTCGCGGAAGCGTTTGAATTTCGCGGTGCTCGAATTCCTCAGGTAGGCGAAACATTCTGGCGCGAATCGCGGTGTCTCGTCGTAATGGATCAAGGGATCTTCGCTCACGGTGTCGCCGATCAGGAAATCGTAATTCCCCACGATGCCCACCACATCGCCGGCCCAGGCCTCATCAACCGTCTCGCGTTCCTGCGCAAACAAGCGCTGGGAATTTCCGAGTCGCACCGGTTTGCCGAGGCGGACATGGTGCGCGTTCATGTCGCGGCGGAAGCAGCCCGAGACGATGCGAATGAAGGAAACGCGGTCGCGGTGCTTGGGATTCATGTTCGCCTGAATCTTGAAGACAAAGCCTGAGAAGCTCTCCGAGGCAGGCTCGATCGATTGGCTGCCACTCTGGCGCGGAGCGGGTGGGGGAGCGAGGCGGAGGAAATTGTCGAGGAGCAGTTGGACGCCGAAATTGTTCGCCGCGCTACCGAAGAAAACCGGCGTGGCTTTCCCCGCGCGAACGGCGTCGAAATTGAACTCCGCACCGGCACCTTCGAGGAGTTCCAGGTCTTCGCGGACTTTCTGGTGAACATCCGGCGCAAGGGCCCGGCGGACGGTCTCATCGTCGATTCCCGCCACGGAAACCGGAGCGCGGTAGGTTCCGCCGGGAGTTCGCTCGAAGAGATGAACGGTTTTTTGCTCGCGATCAAAAACTCCGCGAAACTCGGGGCCATCGCCGAGCGGCCAGCTCATCGGGATTGCGTGAATGCCGAGGACGGATTCGAGTTCGTCGAG
>JBIPMC010000351.1:0-2502 GCA_044369345.1 Terrimicrobiaceae bacterium | reverse complement strand
AAGCCTCATTATGCTTTTTCTTTCCACCGCCGTCACACTCGCCGCCGTGGCTGTGGCCCGTCCACCGGTGGAAAACGACCGCTGGTTTTACGCGAGTCTGCTCTTAATCTCGGCCGGTGTCATTGGCGCGTTTGCTTCCGTGGATGTGTTTCTCTTTTACATGTTCCACGAACTGGCCCTTATCCCGACATTCCTGCTCATCGGCATCTGGGGTTCTGGTGACCGCCAAGCCGCTGCTTGGAAGGCGACTATCTATTTGGCGACCGGTAGTTTCGTTCTCCTTCTCGGCCTCATCGGCCTCTATCTCATCCAGCCAATTGGGGAGCGCAGTTTCGACCTCCGCCATATCCTCCAACTCGCCGAGGCCGATCGCATACCCGACAACCCGATTGTTTATCTGCTCCTCCTTTTCGGTTTCGGAACGCTTGTCTCACTTTTCCCGTTCCACACCTGGGCACCCCAAGCTTATTCCAGCGCCCCAGCCCCGGCCGCGATGCTACACGCCGGTGTTCTAAAGAAATTCGGTCTTTACGGCCTCATTCGTATCGCCGCACCTGTCTTTCCCGATTCGATCCAAGCTCTCCTTCCGCTTCTACTGGTTTTGATCGCTGGAAATATCCTCTATGTCGGGTATGTGACGATCGCCCAGCGCAAGCTCGACACTATGCTCGGCTACTCGAGCGTGATGCACATGGGCTACATTTTCCTCGGGTTCGCTGCTCTCAATCTCGTAAGCCTCGCTGGCGCATCGCTCATGCTTCTCAGCCACGGGTTGACCGTTGCACTCCTTTTCGCCCTCTGTGGTGAAATCCGAGAGCGGACCGGCACGCTGGAATTCTCGGAACTCGGCGGCATCGCCCGTGCCACACCCCGCCTCGGCCTCGCGTTCGGTTTCGCCGCCATGGCCTCGGTCGGCTTGCCCGGCTTCATCGGCTTTGCCTCCGAGTTGATGATTTTCTTCGGTTCATTCGTGGGGGAGCCCACCCAAATGTGCGCCCAAACGCAAAACGCCGCTGAGGTTTTCAAGTTCAGCTCGATCCAAATCGCCACAATCTTTGCGGTGTGGGGAATCGTGATTTCCGCGATTTACATGCTCCGGGCCTACCGCCGGATTTTCATGGGTCCCTTGCCCGAACGCTGGTCGCGACTGCCTGATCTGGCCGGTCTGCCTCGCGTGGCGGCAGTCCTGTTGATCGCTGTGATGCTCTTTTACGGATTCTTCCCGCAACTTCTCGTGAACCTCGTCACTCCCGCCCTGCTTCAGCCATGATCGAACCCGTTTTACTTGAAGTCAGCGTCATCATCCTGGGAATCTTCCTTCTCATGGCGGAGGCGTTCGGGTTGAAGCAGAAAAAAATGCTCGCCTCTTGGGCGATCGGCGGCCTCATGGCCGTCTTTGTTGCCACATTTCTCATCGGACCAAATTCAACCGCGTTCGAGTCATCAGGCTTTTATGTGGTGGACGGGCTTTCACTCTTTTTCAAACGCTTCCTGATTCTCTCCACGATTCTTGTTCTTGTGATGTCGGTGGACTACCTGCCAATCGTTCAACGCCTCGTTCCCGGCGAAAAACCTGGATCTGGCTCGGGCGAATTTTTCATCCTGCCCGTCTTCACCTGTGCGGGACTCATGTGGATGGCCTCGGCGACCGACTTCATCATGATTTTCTGCGCACTGGAGCTCGTGACGATCTCGTTTTACATTCAAGTTGCCTACATGCGCCGAAGCATGTCCTGCCTCGAGGCCGGAACGAAATACCTTATTCTTGGCGCACTCTCAACAGGCTTCCTCGTGTATGGAATCACTTGGATTTTTGGAACCACTGGGGAAACCAATCTCGCCGCTATCCGCATCGCGCTTTCCGAAGTTCCCGTCGCTAACCACCCCGGCATCCTCTTCGGCCTCGCATTGATCCTTGTCGCGCTGGGTTTCAAAATCGCCGCCGCGCCCTTCCAATTCTGGGTTCCCGATGTTTACCAAGGCGCCCCGACACCCGTCACGGCATACCTCGCTGTGGCCTCGAAAGCTGCCGGTTTCCTAGTCTTGATCCGCATTCTCGATCCTTTCTTCTCGATCCCGTCTTTCCAAGAAAAACTCTTTCTCGCTCTTGTTCTGATGGCAGCGCTCACACTGATCTTCGGAAACCTTGCCGCAATTCCTCAGACGAATTTCAAACGCCTCCTTGGCTACTCCAGCATCGCCCACGCCGGCTACTTGCTCGTTGGCCTCGCCGCCATTGGCGACGCCTTTGCCGGTCGAGCCGTGGTTTTTTACCTTTCCGGGTATTTGTTAATGACTTTCCTAGCGTTCTTGATCCTCGTGCCCGTAACCAAGGCCTCTGGCGGGGATGACATATCGAATTTTAACGGCCTAGCCCGCCGTGCGCCGGGCCTCGCGCTGGCCATGCTCATCGGTGCGGCCTCTCTAGCCGGCGTGCCTTTCACTGTGGGATTCTTCGGCAAGTTTTTCATCTTCGAGGCCGCCATGAATCAAGGACTCTAT
>JBIPMC010000059.1:0-8525 GCA_044369345.1 Terrimicrobiaceae bacterium | reverse complement strand
GCAGGGCGTTCCACCTGGCCGGGATCATCGGCGAGGACAATAACACGCTCGTTGCTTATCTGGCGGGCGTTTCGCGGAAGTTGGAGCGTCCGCTTGCCATCATCATCCAGTCGGCTTCCGCCGCTGGAAAAACCACGTTGATGGATGCCGTGTTGTCGTTCTTCCCGGAAGAAGACCGCGTGAAATACTCTGCGATGACCGGGCAGAGCCTTTACTATCTGGGCGAAACCAACCTCAAACACAAGATCCTCGCCGTGGTCGAGGAGGCGGGCGCGGAGAAGGCCAGCTATGCGTTGAAGCTGCTGCAATCCGAGGGCGAGTTGACCATTGCGAGCACAGGCAAGGACCCGCAGAGCGGGCGCATGGTGACGCAGGAATATCATGTTGAAGGGCCGGTGATGATCTTCCTGACCACGACCGACATTGACCTCGATGAGGAATTACAAAACCGATGCCTCACGCTCGCCGTGGACGAATCCAACGAGCAAACGGCCCGCATCCATGCGGTGCAGCGCGAGCGGCGCACGCTCGCCGGGCTGATCGCTCGCGAGGAACGCAAGGACGTGCTCGCGCTACTCAAGAACGCGCAGCGGTTGCTTGTCCCGGTGGAGGTGTTGAACCCGTTCGCGCCCGCGCTCACGTTCCCGAGCAGGCGGACGCGCAACCGGCGCGACCACGAAAAATATCTCACGTTGATCGACTCGATTGCCTTGCTGCACCAGCACCAGCGGGCACGCGGTCAGCATGTCGTTGGCGGCCGCATGGTCGAATACATCGAGGTCACGCTTGAGGACATCGCGCTGGCGAACGAGATCGCGCCCGAAGTGCTCGGCCGATCGCTCGACGAGCTTCCGCCGCAGACGCGGCGGTTGCTCGAACACATCCGCGCCTTGGTCAAAACCCGGCGCGGCGAGCAAAGCGCAAAAGTTGCTTCCACTTTTAGCCGCAGGGAAATCAAGGAAGTGAGCGGCTGGAGTCTGACCCAGGTGCGTGTTCACTTGGCCCGGTTGATCGAACTCGAATTTATCGCGGCGCGGTGCGGGCGGTTCGGCAGCGCGTTCCATTACGAGCTTCTTATTGATGCGGACGGCCCGGAAATCGCCGCTCGCATCGGCCTGATCGAAGTCGAAAAACTTCGCAAAACCCATGCTTACGGTTCCAACCTGACGGGGCAAAATGGGCACCTGGCGGGGGGTGGCGAAACGCCACCCGCCACGGTTAACGGCAGCAATGGCAACGCTTTGGCTCCAACCTGGCGGCCTGACGCGAACGCGTATCAGGAGGCGACGGATTGCGCCGCCGTATCGTAGTCGCATGGCCGGGAAACGAGGCATCGCCGGAGCGCGGCTGCTGGCGCGTCGCGCCCAAGGAACCAAGGGCGGCAACGCGGCCCACGCTGACGCATGGGACCGCTCCGCGCCCGATGCGCTCGCGCTTTGGCGCGACAGCTACCTCGATCAACTCGCCGCCCGCAATTACTCCGATGGCACCATTGAAGGCCGTCGCGACTCGATCAAAGTCTTTTTGAACTGGTGCGCGGAACGCGACTTGAAACAGGCGGTGCAGATCACGCGCCCGATCCTGGAGGCGTATCAACGCTGGCTCTGGAAATACACCAAAGCCGATGGCAAGCGGCTCGGCTGGAGCACCCAGCGGCAGCGCGTCTCCACGCTCAAAGACTGGTTCAAATGGATGACCAAACAGAACATCCTCATCCACAACCCGGCCAGCGAGATCGAGCTTCCGCGCATGGAAAAGCGACTCCCCGGTGCGGCCCTCACACTCGCCCAGGTCGAAGCGTTGATGGCCGTGCCGACCCTCGCTGATCCGCTCGGCATCCGCGACCGTGCCATGCTCGAACTCTTTTACTCGTGCGGCCTGCGCCGCACCGAGCTTTGCCGGTTGGAGTTGCCCGACTTCAACACTGACCGCCGAACGATCCACGTCCGGCGGGGCAAAGGCAAAAAAGACCGCGTCGTTCCCGTAGGCGAACGCGCCGTGCAATGGATGGAAAAATACCTGGTCGAAGTCCGGCCCCGGCTGTGCCTGGACACCCGGACGCAGGCCGTGTTCCTCACCGGCTACGGCGGGCCGTTCAACCCCGATGTTGTCTCCCGCATGGTCTCCAAACTCATGGAGGCGGCGGGGCTGAGCGGGAAGGGCAGTTGCCACATGCTGCGCCACACCTGCGCAACCCACATGCTCGAAGGCGGCGCGGACATCCGATATATCCAGCAGTTGCTCGGACACGAAAAACTCGAGACGACCGCGATTTACACCGAGGTCAACATCCGGCAACTGCAGGACGTTCACGCCCGCTGCCACCCTTCCGGGCGGCTTGCCAGCAACGAGGCCCGCCCTTAAATTGAACCCATGAGCGAAATCATTTTTGAGATACAGGAAGACGACGTGGACGGCGGCTATGTCGCCACAGCCTTGGGGCATGGCATCGTCACCCAAGGTGACACGCTTGAGGAGTTGCGCGAGATGGTCAAAGACGCCGTGCGCTGTCACTTTGGCGATGGCGTTCCCGGCCCCATGCCAAAAGTGATCCGACTTCACTTCGTGCGGGATGAAGTGCTCGCAGCGTGAGGACGCCGCGTAATGTCTCTGGTTTGGATTTGGTCAAGGCACTTCGTGTTCTGGGCTATGAACGCATCCGGCAAGATGGCTCGCATGTCCGCCTGACCACCCAGCTTGATGGTGAATACCATGTCACCGTGCCCAATCACGCTCCTCTGCGCTTGGGCACCTTCAAGAGCATCCTCAAGCTCGTCGCATCCCATCACGGTTTAAGCGTCGAAGAGTTGCTTGAAAAACTCGACCTGTAGCCCCGAGCCAATACGTTCTCGATGTGATCTTGCTCGACGAATACCGCCCTTTAGCCGCTTCTCCGAAGCTGCGCGGTATCGTGTCGAATCGAACGACCTCCCCCCTCAAAACTCGCATCGGGGGTTTTGCGCCGCACCCATCGGGTCGCATGTTACGGCCACACCCGCAAACCCCTGCAATCATGCCGGGTTGCAGGCCGTTCGCCTACAAAACCGCATCGGGTCGGGCAAGATGGCTATCCAGGGATCCAATTGGGGAGGAGGGAGGGATTAATTTGTATGGGTATGTGTCCAATAATCCGGTGAACCTTTGGGATCCGACCGGGGAAAGTCCGATTTATGTCGGCATAGGTCTTGGTCTGCTCGTTTGGGGAGCATGGGATGTTTGGAATGCAGCAATGGATTATAATAAAGAAGTGTGTGAGTATTACAGTGAAACATCAAAAATCCTATCTGACCCGAATAATGCACAAGCTCATGCGGACCAAGCTGGTAATGAAGCAGGAGATATAGCGCAGGAAGCAGTAAACTTCGCTGCTGAAGCAGGTAGCTTTTCAGCGGGTGAAGCAGTAGGCGGAGGCCAGCCTGGAATGTGATACACATCAATCTATGAAATATTTCACTTTATTTTCAAGTTTTGTTTTTTTATTCATCGGAATTTCAAGTATATTAATTAATTATACATTTTCTGAAACTAAAGACAAACCTGTTATTAATATTGATTATATTGATCCGCACAGAAAATTTACGAAAGATGAAGTTGCTCAAATTATTTTAAGAACAGATTCGGTGATTAATAAGTCAAATAAATTTATCACATTATTATCCTCAATGCTAATTATTTCTGGTTTTATAAATTGTTTTCTTGCGTTTAAGATTCCAATTGAAAAGAAAGTTTAGAACGGATCAGGGAAACTAGGGGGTGGGCAACATTTCCTTTCATTCTGATGCAAAAACGCTTCTGAGTTTGAAGGCGATTTTTTTCACAATGCGCTGGGCGCATTTGACTAGTGCGAACGCACATATATGAAATCAACCAGTGAAAGTCTGAATCATCCCGAGACGAGCAACGGGAGAGCAGCCGGAGGCAACTGCGTCGTCGTGAGACGGGGTGGGGAGCAGCCCGAGGCGGACTTGCGGTCCCAAACGAAAGTGAACCCGATTCGGTTTGCAACAGCGGCGAGCCTGCTAGCGAGTGGCGAAGCCTGTGGCCAGAGTCATAACCGTTTCCTCTCACAAACCTCGTATAAGGGAGAGAAATGGGCTGTTGGGGATGGTTGGGGTGGGAACGCAGGGAAGGTGTCATATGGAAGCGTTGAGACCTGCGCGGGAAGGAACCCGTTTCGACGGGACCGCATAGGAGTCAGAGCCGCCATAGTAGCGAAGAAGCGGGGTAATTCCCGTGGAGCGAAGGGCGGCAGGAAGCGAAACCACATGGGCCAGCTGGACCCATTTAAAAAGCACAATCGATTGCTCAACGAGCTAAAACTGTGCGGCCAGACGAGCCTTGGGGAAGCCAAAGCCTTATTGTGGTGCGTCGGAACAGCCAGAGCTGGGGAGGGAAATCCTGCAAGTCCTCAGAGCCTCTGGACCGGCGTCCGACGCAACTCTGGCAACAGAGGAGTCGGCAAATTCGCAACCGGAGAGCCGGATGCGGGAGATCCGCAAGTCCGGTTCGGAGGGGGGAGCGGGACAAACCAATGTCCCGTTCCTACCTCTATCGCTCCGGCGCTATATGTTGCATCGAGTTATGCGATGTAATGCCCTCCCCCGCAGCGGGGGGCAGGTCTCGCGCCAGGCCGCAAAATATCCCGCGATGCGGTCGGGTCAGGAAAGCCCTGACCGCCGCATCGTGTCGGCCTGCTTTCCGTCCCTCCCTGCAAGCCGCCACCATGCAGCGGTCCCCCGAATATATGCCGCTCCATGTTCCGGTGCAGTGGGTTGCCTTCCTAGGCTACACATTCGACTTATTCCAAGGACGAGGCGCTATCGCGCGGGTGTTCTCACATCGAGCGGGGATGTGAATCGCTACCCCCGGCAGCAGCCAGCGCGCCAGCCCCTTCGGGTCTGATCACGCTGGCTGCTCGCCTACCCCGTGCGCGGCCTCCGCTCCTTCGTCGCTGCGGCCGCGCCAGGAAACAAGTGTTCGGCGGCGCGTGAGGCCCACGAAAAAGGAGAGCCTGCACGCACCGCCGAAGGCAGTGTTTATGCGCCTCCGGCGGCCCCTCATTGCCGGGGAGGCTAGAGAGTCGAGAGAGCTGGGAGCGAACGAGACAGACTGCCGAAGGCAGCCCGAAGGGTGGCAGCGGCGGGAGCCGCAGCCATCAACGTGAGTGAGAGGGGATGAGAAAACCCTTAATCTCCGAGCCGTTGAAATCCTCAGCCGTGATGCGGGGGAACAAACGCAAGCGCGAGTCGTGAGCGTGTACCGCCGTTGGCGGAATCAGGCAGGCCGGGCGGAGTCATCCGCGCAGATCGGGCGTTGTCTCCGGCCCTGCTGGGGGACGGCTGCCATTGCTCCGTGTCGTCGGAGCGCGGTTGTGATGGCAACGAGCTCGGCAGCCTACGAACGCCGCCGCCAATAGCCCGAGATCAACGCGCCGTTGCCGCTTCCACGATCGAGGTGCTCCGCACGGAATCAATCCGCAGCGGCGGCTTGCGCCGCAGAAGGAGCCTTGCGGCTCCAGCGGCTTTTTATCTTTAGCCGCTAAAAGAAAAGCGGCGGGGCTTCACTTGTCGCCGTCGGCGTGGAATCCGATGCGCTTGCGCGGCGGGTCTGGCGGCGTGAGCAACTGACGGATGGCGTCGAATACGATCTTGAATTGGTCGTCGTATTTGCGTTCCAGCGAGCCGACCTTGCGAACGAGTTCATCGACGGAAAGGGCCATTTGGCGCAGGCGGATGAAAGCGCGCATGATGCCGATATTGACGGCCACGGCTCGCGGGCTGTGGAGGACGCTGGAAAGCATGGCGACGCCTTCCTGGGTAAAGACGTATGGCAGATAGCGGCGACCGCCACGGCCTTCGTTTGAGGTGCCAGATTGGAACCTCAAAGCGTCAGCTTCCTCGCGGGTGAGCTGGAACATAAAATCTTCCGGAAATCGGTCGAGGTTGCGTTTGACGGCGCGGTTGAGTGCCTTGGTCTCGACGCCGTAGAGGGTGGCCAAATCAGAGTCGAGGAGAACCTTGTGCTCGCGGACGGAAACAATAAGGGCGGCGATGGAATCGGCTTCGGGCATGGGAAGAATCAGGCTGCTGGCTGCTGGGCAAGAAGAGCGTCAACGACCTCGAGAATCTTGGCTTGTTGGCGGCGTGGGAGCTTGGCGACGGCGCGGAAGGTCTGCTGAGCACGTCCACGGGTGGAATCATGGCTGGTGCCGGAATCCTTGACGCCGAGCAACTCGTTGGGAGACACGCCGAGGATCTCCGCGATTTTGAGCAGGGTTGCGCTGCGCGGAGTGGCGGTTCGCCGCTCCAGGGTGGCGATGGTCTGTTGGGTGACGCCGAGGCGGCGGGCGAGTTCGCGCTGGGAAATGTCGGCGCGGCGGCGGGCTTCGGCGATGCGTTGACCGATGGCGGGGCCTTCGGATTGGGCGGGTCTTCCTCCTGCGTGCATGAGCAGAGAGTAGGGGATGGTTGGGGAGATCGCGGGTTGAGTAACAGAAAACGCTTGCATAGTAACAGGCAATTACCTGTATCATGTGGACGAATGAAAAAAGTGCAAGCAAACTCGAATCCGCGCTTGACGCATTTTTGGGAATCGGAGGTCCGCCATGCCGCGCATTGAGGATGCCGATATTGAGCGGGTGAAGAAGGCAACCGATTTGGTGGCCCTGGTGCAGAGCCGGGGCATTGCGTTGAAAAAGCACGGGGCGAAGGACTGGAAAGGGCTGTGCCCGTTCCACGGCGACAAGGTGACGGCCAACTTCATCGTGTCGCCCGCAAAAGGGCTGTGGCACTGCATGGCGTGCGGGAAAGCGGGCAATGCAATCCAGTTCGTGCAGGCGCATGACGGGGTGAGCTTTCGTCATGCGTTTGAGCTTTTGGACAAGGGCGGGGCGGCAGCTTTCGCCGCGCGGCCGCAGATGAAGAACGCGACGATCCCGGTGCTGCCTTGCCCGCTGGAAGCGGACGCGGAGGACGCGGCGTTACTCGGGCAAGTGGCGGATTACTATCACGAGCGGTTGAAGCACTCGCCTTCGGCGCTGGCCTACCTCGCTTCGCGCGGGTTGGATGATCCGGGATTGATCGAGCGATACCGGATCGGCTTCGCCGACCGGTCGCTTGGACTCCGGATGCCCGACAGCAACCGCAAGGAAGGCGAGACGCTGCGCGCCCGCCTGGCGGCGCTGGGCGTGTGGCGCGAGAGCGGGCACGAGCATTTTAACGGCTGCATCGTGGTGCCGCTGTGGCAGGGCCAGAACATCGTGAGCTTTTACGGCCGCAGGATCGGCAAGAGCCAGGTCAGCCATCTTTATCCGCCGGGGCCGCATCGCGGGTTGCTCAACCCGGAGGCGTTTGCCTCCGAGGAAATCATCCTCTGCGAAGCCGTGCTTGATGCGCTGACGTTTTGCGCGAACGGGATCACCAACGTCTCGACGCTTTACGGCACGGAGGGATTTACCGAGGAACTGGCGGAGGCGTTGCGTGGCGTCCGCCGCGTGAAGCTGGCCTACGATGCCGACGAGGCCGGAGAACGGGCGGCAGCCAGGGACGCGGAACGGTTGCGGGCGTTGGGGGTGGAAGTGTGGCGGATCAAGTTCCCGTGGGGCATGGACGCCAACGAGTATGCGCGGAAGGTGACGCCCGCCGGAAAGTCGCTGTCTTTGCTGGTCAATGCGGCGGCGTGGTGCGGCAAAGGCACGGCTCCCGCCGTGGCAGACTCAAAGACCGAACCAGCTTCAATCGTCGCGGCGCATGTTGACGCTCCATCGTCTCCGATGGATCGCCCTTCGGGCTGTGCTGTCGCACAGTCTGTCTCGGCCCGTCCCGCGGGCCTCGGCTCTTCTTTAGCTGCTTCTGTAAGCTGCTTAAACGAGGAGGCTGCTAAAAAGGAAAAGCCCGCTGAGGCGCATGAACCCAAGGGTTGCGGGCCATCGATCCCGGCGGCTGCGGCTCTCGAACAACGCGGTGAAGCGTGGTTCCTGGAGATCGACAACCGCGAATATCGCGTGACCGGGCTGGAAAAAACACTTGGTGCGGATCATTTGAAAATCGGGTTGCGTGTGCAGATGGGCGACCGGTTCCATTTGGATCAAATCGATTTGATGCGCGACGCGGAGCGTCGGCGGTTCGTGGAACGGGCAGCCGAAGAAATCGGCCTCACGCCCGATCTGCTCAAGCGCGATCTTGGCCGCGTGTTGCTGGCCGTGGAAACGGAACAGGCCCGGATGATGAAACCGGCCGAGGCCGTGGCCGCAGCGGTGGAACTCTCCCCCGAGGAACGCGAAGCCGCTTTGCAATGGCTTCGCGGCCCGGACCTCATCGCCCGCTTGCGCAGGGCGTTCCACCTGGCCGGGATCATCGGCGAGGACAATAACACGCTCGTTGCTTATCTGGCGGGCGTGTCGCGGAAGTTGGAGCGTCCGCTTGCCATCATCATCCAGTCGGCTTCCGCCGCTGGAAAAACCACGTTGATGGATGCCGTGTTGTCGTTCTTCCCGGAAGAAGACCGCGTGAAATACTCTGCGATGA
>JBIPMC010000401.1:0-2505 GCA_044369345.1 Terrimicrobiaceae bacterium | reverse complement strand
AGTGCCTCGAGACGCGGTACCAGCGCCGGCGGCATTCCCTTGGTCATCGCGACCGTGCAGAACCCACTGGCCCCGGCACGAAGCCCTTGCAGCGCGGAGGTGTATACGAGTTCAAGCGCCATGGCGAAACAGTGCGTTCTCTGCGGATCGATGACTCAGTCGGGATCGGTGTCCATTGCCTCGATTGACTCGCCGAAACCTGCATCCGAATCCGCGTCTGCCTTGTCGCTTGCGACAAGGTGGGTGGACCAGCGAGCAAGCGTGTACATGAATGGGACGGTCACCCATCGTGGCGAAATGCGCGACACCGGCACTTTCAGCAGGCCCGATGCCGGATCCATGACAGGGGAGGTTCCGATGGAACTTACCGGAACGTAGATCACGCGCTCGAACGCGTCCTCCGCCGTAGCCACCAATTCCGGGGCCACGCTCATCAGCAGCTGCCGAATCGCATCGCTGACCCGATCGACGCGCTTGATGCTCACCTTTCCGAGGCCCGCGCGTTCACGGCTGTAGGGCGGCGTGACCACGTCCACCGGTGATCCGTCCGGCTCCTTGAGGAGCGGCGCCCAGATGTCGCTCTTGGACATCACGACGAAGAGCGGCTTCGGCACGCGATCCTGCGCACCGAGTCCCGCATGGGTGCGGATGCGGCGAGCCATCTCCACCAGCAACTGATCCTGCCGCGTGGTCTTGGTGCCCGGAGCAAGCTGCGGGTCTCCGCTCACGCCCGCGAGCCGTTGCCGGAAGCGGACATCCTGCGTTGGATCGAAGACGAACATCAGCACCTGCGCCTTCGCCAGGTGCTGCGTGCCCGGTGCGCGCGCGGTGTCGGCGCCGGGGAAGAAGTGCTCGCCGGCGTTGTCGTAGAGGGTGAAAAGCTGCGTCAGCCGGTCGGGCGCGTGGCCGTTCACATGGTCGCGCGCGGGCCGCACCGTGAAAATGTAGGGATGCGCCAGCATGGTGGCGACGCCGGGGTCGAACTGCACGGAGTTGTATTGCGCGCCTTCCAGCTCGGTCTTGTCGATCGCCACAGAGGCGGTCTGGTCCTCGTTGAGGAAGAGCCGTGCCTCGTTGTCGGTGATGGCGCGGTTCATCCGGGGGTCGGTGTCGGTGAACGCCACCGAGAAGTGGCGCGCAAGATCCTCGCGCAGCTTCCACATGGCGCTGGACAGGAAATAGCTCTTCCCGCTCGATGGGCTGCCGGCCAGGCTCATGATCACCATCGGACGCTCGAGGACAAGCTGCGGGATCTCCAGGTGGCAGTTCGGGCATGCCAGGCGCCGCGTCTTCGCGCCGGCGGGGTCAAGCGCCTCTCCCGCGGGCGTGAAGCGTGAGGGAAGGAAACGCACCGGATCCTCTGCGGTGAGCAGCCGGTCTCCAAGGAGCTCCGGATGTGCCGCCACCCAGAGCGTCTCATCGGGACGGAATCGGTGCCAGCAGTGCGGGCAGACTGCGCTCGACTTCAGTTTCCTGCTCACGTGAATCCTTGCGAGTTGCTGCGTTCCATGCCTTCGCCGGCAGCGATCCTCTCATCGCGCAGGCGTCCGATGTGGGCCCCGTGCGGCGTCGCCTGTGGGCTTCCTCATGAATACGGGGCTCGGCGGTCGCCCCGGTGAGAAAGGTACCCGCTGACTCAGTACGAAGGCTTGGCCATTGCAGATCCCCGACGTACCCTTGGATCCGTGACGACGCATGGCCATCCGCCTCGGGCGAACGCCACTCGCCCACGGGCTGCCGAGACGTGCCCCGCGCCCGAGGACGAGGCGATCTGTGAGCCCCGCGAGCGCGCGTCGGCGATCGTGGCGATCATCGTATCCTTCCTGCTTGCGCTGAGCGTGGTGCTGTCGGCGGTGTTCGGGCATGGCGGCGGCGGGCTCGGCGGCGGCGGTGCAGGCGATTCCGCTTGGGGCGCTGGAATCGGAACTGGCAACGGTGCCGGTGTCGGCCCGGGAAGCGGAACTGGCTCGGGCGATGGCGGCAAAGGCCCGGGCGCCGGCACGGACGGGACTGGACGCCTCGCCCAAGGACCCGACCGGGTGGCCCCTCCGCCCGGTGACCCGGCCGGCGACGCACCCAACGGGGAAGGCGCCGCAGCGCCGGTGGAAGTGCCACACTTCAGCTTCAAGCTTCCCGACGAACCGGCCCAGATCCAGCCGCCCGTCCGCACGGCGGCCGGCACGGCCGACGGACGCCAGACACGGGGGGCATCAGGGGCCGCCGGCGGCGGCGGAAGCGAATTCATGGGCGTCCGCTCGCAAGCACGCGACGTGGTCTACGTGATCGACTTCTCAGGAAGCATGACGGGTGACCGCTTCACGCACACGCGGCTCGAACTGAAGCGCAGCATCGAGCGCCTGCCGGACGACGGCAGCTTCCTGGTGGTCTTCTTCGATGACGGCTTCGTGGCGATGCCGCCAGGGCACCTGGTGGCCGCTTCCCCGCGCAACAAGAGCATCGCCAAGTCGTGGATCGACACCGCGGCGACGCGCGGCGGAACGGAGC
>JBIPMC010000057.1:0-8556 GCA_044369345.1 Terrimicrobiaceae bacterium | reverse complement strand
GCTAATCGGACATTTATAAAACTGGCTTCGCTTGGTTTTGAAATAAAGACCATTGACGCCCGCGACATCCGCCAAGCCTGCGACCTCTGGATAACCGACCCACCCTATGCCGATGCGGTAAACTACCATGAACTCGGGGACTTCTTTCTCGCGTGGTATGACAAGCAAATCGCTAAATCCTTTCCCGAATGGATTCCCGACTCGCGGGCCGAGTTGGCAGTGAAAGGCGACGGCGAGGATTTCCGCCGCTCGATGGTCGAAATTTACCGCAATCTCGCCCGGCACATGCCGGAGAACGGGATGCAGATGGTCATGTTCACGCACCAGAATCCTGCCGTGTGGGCCGACTTGGGCATGATCCTTTGGGCGTCCGGGCTGCAGGCCACGGCCGCGTGGACGATCAGCACGGAAACAGCCGCCGGACTCAAAAAAGGCAACTATGTGCAAGGCACGGTGTGCCTCGTCCTGCGCAAGCGTCAAGGCCGCTCGGATGGCGACATCGCAGACATCACCGCCTTGGTCGAGGACGAGGTGAAGCGCCAGATCGCCTCGATGCAGGCGCTGGATGAGGAGGGAGAGCCGAATTTCAACGATGCCGACTACAACCTCGCGGCCTACGCCTCCGCGCTTAAGGTGCTCACGCAATTTGCCAGTCTCAACGGTCAGGATGTGGAGCACGAGGTCTTCGCCGTCCGCGCCAAGACCGAGAAGAGCGAGTTCCAAAAAGTGATCGAACGCGCGCTTGGCATCGCCTGTGAGATTCTGGTGCCACGCGGATTGGAGTCCGCATGGCGCAACCTCGAGCAGGTCGAGCGCTATTACCTCCGCGCCCTCGACATCGAAAGCCGTGGTGAGCGCCGCAAGGGCATGTATGAGGAGTTGGCCCGTGGATTTGGGGTCACCGACATCAAACCCCTCCTCAAGGCCGACAAGGCGAACGGCGCGCGGATGTTCACCCCGTCGGGATTCGGAAAAACCCTGTTGGGAGCCAACTCTGGAACACCCGCTCGCGGCCGTCGGGCTGCCAGCCAGCACGACTTTGCCAACACCCCGCTTCGCCATTTGCTTTTCGCCGTGAAAGAAACCGCCGCCAGCGCCGAGACCTCGCCCGAGTCCGGCCGCCAATACCTGCGGGACGCCTTCGGCACAGCCTATTGGGGCCACCGCGAGCGGTTCGTGAAGCTCCTCGACTGGCTCGCCCTGCTTGGCAACACGAGCGATATGCCGGATTGGGCAAGGGACTCCGAAGCCGCCCGCATTCTCGCCGGCCGCCTTCGCAACGACGAGGCGTGATGCTCCAGCGCCATTCCAGCAGGCAAAACCGCTTGGACCAATCGGTCCTCAACGAACGCCTGCGCGGCGCTGCCTCCTACGACCGCATCGCCGGGTATTTCCGTTCCAGTCTCTTCGAAGTCGCTGGCGAAGCGCTTCAAAGCATCACCGGCAAGGTGCGGATCATCTGCAACTCGGATATTGATCCCCGCGATATGGCCACGGCCGCAGCCGCCCAGGCTGCATTGCGGAAAAGCTGGTGTGCTGGCGCGCCCGAGTCCGCTCCACCGGCGGCCCTGCCACGCTACAAGGCGCTCTACGAAGCCCTCACCAACGGCAAACTCGAGGTGCGCGTCCTCCCCGATGCCGCCTTCGGCCTCATCCATGGCAAAGCGGGTGTGATTCGCCGCCCGGATGGCACAGCCACCGCCTTCCTCGGGAGCGTGAACGAAAGCTCGAGCGCGTGGAAAATGAACTATGAGCTTCTGTGGGAGGATTCCTCGCCCGAAGCAGTGGCCTGGGTGCAGGAGGAGTTCGAAGCACTCTGGAACGACACCCGTGCGATGGACCTCTCGGTGTGCCCGTTCGTCCAGCAAGACATCGAGCGCATCATCGGCCGCAAGGTTGTCGATCCCGAGGAATGGACATCCCCGGACGCAGGCGAAGTCGCTGCCAGTGCCGCCGTGGAAACGCCCGTGTACCGCCGCGAGCAAGGTCTCTGGCCGCATCAAAAGTATTTCGCCCGCTTGGCGCTGGAACGCCACCGACTCGGTGGAGCGCGGCTTGTGCTCGCCGATCAAGTCGGACTCGGCAAAACCATCCAACTCGCCATGGCCGCCCTGCTCATGGCGCTCGAAGATCCCCAAGGCGGTCCAATCCTCGTCCTCGCTCCCAAGCCGTTGCTCCAACAATGGCAGGACGAACTTATGGAACTGCTGCTTCTCCCCTCGGCCCGCTGGACGGGACGGGGATGGATCGACGAGCACGGCGTGGAGCATCCCGCGGATGGCGTTCGTTCACTTGGCCGGTGTCCCCGCCGCATCGGATTGGTCTCCCAAGGTCTCGTGGTGGGAGGCAATCCGGAGGCCATCGAGCAACTCCTCTCCAAAAAATACACCTGCGTCATCGTGGATGAAGCGCACCGCGCCCGCCGCCGCAAGGTGCCGAAGGTCGATGACGGCCCCGACGAAATCGACACCAAGGCCGAGCCAAACAAGCTCATGAGGTTTCTGCGCCGCATCGGTTCGCAAACCAAAAGCCTCCTCCTCGCCACGGCGACACCCGTTCAACTCCATCCGGTCGAGTCGTGGGACCTGCTTCACATTTTGGCCCACGGCAACGATGGCGTTCTCGGCGGATGGACCCAATCCAGTCCGTGGTTTCGCCCCAGTCAGTGCCTTGATGTTGCTTGTGGCAACAAAAGCGTGCCCACCAACCTGCTTGAGGGCTGGGAGTTTGTGAGAGATCCACTCCCGGCCTGCTCCGAGCATTCGGCTTTGCAGACGATTCGAGCGCGACTCGATGCAAGAGATGACCAATGGCAATTTCCACCCCAATCTTTCAACCAACTCATTCCTGCAATCCGGAATGTGCAACTCGCAGGCTTGCTACGGGACTACGGCCGCAATTTCAATCCGCTCCTCCGCTGCATCGTTCGCCGCACACGGGGCTATCTGGAATCCACGATCAATCCCCATACGGGTGAGTATTATTTGCCAA
Source organism: Terrimicrobiaceae bacterium (assembly GCA_044369345.1). Classification (GTDB taxonomy): domain Bacteria; phylum Verrucomicrobiota; class Verrucomicrobiia; order Chthoniobacterales; family Terrimicrobiaceae; genus UBA967. Next base: position 5,565 of record JBIPMC010000057.1, on the reverse strand, counting down.
AAGTCGAAGTCCGTCTCTTTGGTGAGGATGCCGATGGAGCCTTGGCGCTCGATGGCTACCTGCGTGACGCCTACCAGGAAGCAGAGGTTTTTTCCGACCTGCTGAAACAACGCGTGCAAGGAGCCGGATTTTTCAAAACCCTCCTTCTCCGCCGCCTTGGAAGCTCCATCGAGGCAGGCCGCCGCACCGTCCGCAAGCTTCTCGGACTCGATCCCGAGACGGGAGAAGAGGATGACGAGGAAGACGAAGAGCCGGAAAACGAAGATGAGCGCGCCCCCGCCGCGCCGGATGATTTCAAAAACTTCACCGACCCCGAAAAACGCTCGCTCACGCGGTGTCTGCAACTCCTCGAACAAGGCGGCAATCGCGATCCCAAGCTCGAGGCGGTCACAGGCTATCTCCTCGGCGAGCGCAAGGACGCTGTGGAGCGATGGATCAACAGAGGCTGTATTCTTTTTTCACAATACTACGACACGGCCCGTTGGTTCGGAGCCGAGCTTGCCAAGCGACCGGAGTTTTCTCACCTCGACATCGGTCTTTACGCGGGCAGCAACCGCTCCGGGTTCTGGCGCGGCGGCGAATTCCAACGCTGCGACCGCAACGACCTCAAAAAACGCGTTCGCGCCGGCGAGCTAACCCTTCTACTCGGCACCGATGCCGCCTCCGAGGGTCTCAACCTTCAGCGCCTCGGCACGCTCATCAATATCGACCTTCCATGGAACCCGACGCGCCTCGAGCAGCGGAAGGGCCGCATCCAGCGCATCGGGCAAATCCGCAGTGAAGTATGGATCGCCAACATGCGCTACCGCGACTCCGTCGAAGACAAAGTCCATCGCGTCCTCGCCCAGCGTCTGGAAGCCATCCACCGGATATTCGGCCAGATTCCAGACACCCTCGAGGATGTCTGGGTCAAAATCGCCCAAAACGACGAAGAAGCCGCCCGCCAACTCATCGAACGCGCCACCCACACCCGCAACCCCTTCGACGAAAAATACAGCAAAGTCGAAGATGCCGACTGGGAAACCTGCGTCACGGTTCTCAACCCCATCCGCGTCCGGGAAATTCTCAGCAGCCCTTGGTGAAGGCTTTTTCCAAACACCCCAAAAATCCATGAAATCGACGGCTTGCCGATTCCGTTCGCGAGTCCCGAACTCCTCTGGCTCATGAAGTACCGCGCCGGTCGCGAGAGGCATCGTGCCGCCCGCGCCTTGAGCGTTCAGCCGAGCACTTGGACTCTCAGGTTGGGAACCCTTCGGAAATGGGCTTCGTCGGAAGGACCTACAAGGACTCCAAACCCCAAATAACGCGCCGTGGCTGCAACGGTGATGTCATTTTGAGGTATCAACCCGCCAGTCTTTGAGAGTTCTGAAAAAATGTCGGCGTAATGCACCGCCACGAGGGGAGTAAAATCCTGCACGCCCGTGACACCGCGAATCGCCTCCAATCGGGCCATCCGGCGAGCGGCCTGATCGACATTTGCCGCCAAGCGAACTCCGACCAATGCCTCGGCCCAGACAATCGCCGGGATCGTGTAAATTTCCTCGGGATCGAGTTCCAATGGCCGGTCAACCGCCCGCGCCCGTTCGAGCGCCACCATGGCCGAGGTATCGATAATCAGGCCCATGGATTCGCTGGAATGGCATCAAGCCGGTTCACCCGCTCCAAGTCGTCCGCGAAGCTCGGATCGCAGGGGAGGCAGGCCAAAACCTTATTGATCTCCTCTCCGGATCCGCCAAGGCGCGGGGCGACCGGAACAATTCGGGCTAAAGGCTTGGCGCTCTTTGTTAAAAGAAAGCTCTGTCCGGTGTGTTTGATCTTCGCCAGCACATCGCCCAAGTGCCTGGCCGCTTCGGTCGAGCTGATCGTGATATCCATACAGAAAAGTGTAAATTACAGAAATCTGGATTTCAAGGGCGGCTTCGGGCTTTTTTGGGAAGACACGATGGCCGTGACTCCATAGCAGGGCTGTCCTCCGTGACGGACCAAGCTTCAGGCGCAACGCGCCGTTGCCTTCAAGGCGCTGACGGAGCAGCGCCCTCAGGTGTCAGCTCATACCAAAGTCTCCAAGGTTTTGGATTTTCGGATGACTTCACTTGAATGGGGCGCGGGCGCTACCGCGCCATTGTTCAAAGGCACACAGCTGTTGGTATCAATGGCTGTGGTTTTTTTGGGCCTATCTGTTTTTTATCTGAGCGCGATACAGGGCTGTAATCCCAGTTACATTCACTTTGATAAAACCGGCAAAGCCCGGGAAGAATTAAAGGCGGCTCCGCCGCAGAAATGGGACACCAACGGCGAGGCCTCTACCACTTTTTTCGAAGGTCGCTGACGGAGCATCGCACTCCAATTCGTGTCGAGCCTTTTAAATTCACGCAACGATGAACCTGTTGCACTTGGCTTCCTGCGGCGGGATACTCGCCACTCATGTCTTTTGAGCTAGATTCCAGTTTCGGCCCGCAGGGGGATCAGGGGCAGGCGATTTTGAATCTGGTGCGCTCGATTTCGGGAGGAAACCGCCACCAGACGCTGCTTGGCGTAACAGGCTCGGGAAAGACTTTCACGGTCGCGAATGTGATTCGCGATATCGGTCGGCCGACGCTGATCATGTCGCACAACAAGACGCTCGCGGCCCAGCTTTACAGCGAGTTCAAGCAGTTCTTTCCGCGCAATGCGGTGGAGTATTTCGTGAGCTACTTCGATTACTACCAGCCCGAGGCCTACATCCCGAGGTCGGACACCTACATTGAGAAGGATTCATCGATCAACGAGGAGATCGAGCGCCTGCGGCTCTCGGCGGTGAGTTCGCTGCTCACGCGGCGCGATACGATTATTGTGGCGAGCGTTTCGTGTATCTACGGCCTGGCCTCGCCGGAGGATTTTTTGCAAATGCTCGTGACGATCCGCCCGGGCCAGCAAATGACGCGCGAGGCGTTTCTCGCGAAGATCGTGGAGATGCTCTATGAGCGGAACGACATTGCGTTCGGCCGGGGAAAATTCCGTGTGCGCGGCGATGTGGTGGAAGTGCATCCGGCGCAAAATGACGACACGGCGATCCGCGTGGAGTTTTTTGGCGACGAGATCGAGCGCATTAGCGAGTTCGATCCGCTCACAGGAAAATCCTCGGCCACGCTCACGACCTTCACGCTTTTTCCGGCGAAGCAATTCGTGACGCCGCATGACAAATTGCGAATCGCGATCTCGGCGATCCGGGCGGAATTGGATGCACGGGTGTCGGAGTTCGAGCGGGAGGGGAAATTGATCGAGGCACAGCGGATCAAAATGCGCACGGAGTTCGATCTGGAGATGATGCAGGAAATGGGCTTCTGCAGCGGTATCGAGAACTACTCGCGCCACCTCACCGGCCGCCCGCCGGGTTCGCGGCCCTATACGCTTTTGGATTTCCTGCCGAAGGATCATTTGCTCGTGATCGACGAATCTCACGCCACCGTGCCGCAGATCGGTGGGATGTATTCGGGCGACCGCTCGCGCAAGAGCGTGCTGGTGGACTACGGCTTCCGCCTGCCGAGCGCGCTCGACAACCGGCCTCTGAATTTCACCGAGTTCATGGAGACGGCCAACCAGCTCGTGTATGTCAGCGCGACGCCGGGAGGGTTTGAGCTGAACAACAGCATCGTCGGAAACACGGGCTGGATTCCGAATCCCGAGAACAAATTCAGCGAGGGAGGGAAAACCAACGACCTGCGGCGTTTTCTCACGGCCAAGGCTGAGGATTTGAACCTCGACACGCCCGGCGCGCCGTTGATCGTGCAGCAGATCATCCGGCCCACAGGATTACTCGATCCAAAAATCACGGTGCGTCCGCTAAAGGCACAGATCGACGAAACGATCGAGCTGTGCCGACGCCGCATCGAAAGTGGTGAGCGGGTTTTGATCACCACCCTCACCAAGAAAACCGCCGAGGATTTGGCTGATTACCTCCGCGAGATCGGGCTGAAGGTCCGCTACCTCCACAGCGACATCGACACCATAGAGCGCGTGGAAATTTTGCGGAACCTTCGGGCCGGCGAATGCGATGTTTTGGTCGGCATCAACCTGCTACGCGAAGGTCTCGATCTGCCCGAAGTCTCGCTCGTTTGCATCCTCGATGCCGACAAGGAAGGCTACCTGCGCAGCCAGACGAGCCTGATCCAAACCTCCGGCCGTGCTGCGCGGCATGTGAATGGCGAGGTCGTGCTTTTCGCCGACACGGTGACTGGAAGCATGAAGGCGCTCATCGAGGTTTCGAGCCACCGCCGCGCCCGGCAGGAGGCCCACAATGCCGAGCTTGGCATCACTCCGCGCAGCGTCGTCCGCGCCGTGCAGGAGAGCCTGCATGTGATTGTGAAAGGAAGTGACGCGTCCTCGGTGCTGCAAGAGGGCAGCTCGAACTTCGATGTCGGCGAGTTGATCCGCGAGCTCGAGCGCGACATGGCCGATGCGGCAGGGCGTTTGGAATACGAACGCGCGGCCCTTCTCCGCGATCAGATCAACGAACTCAAAACGGGCGCTTCACCCTCCGCTCTTCCCGTCCGATGCAAGGTGGCCTACAAAAAACCCTCCCGAAAAAAGCGCGGCTGAAAAAATCCGGCTTGCATCGCCGGAGCTGCGCCCTACATTTCCCCTCCCTAGCTCGGGTGGTGAAATGGCAGACACGTGCGTTTGAGGGGCGCATGCCGCAAGGCATGGGGGTTCAAGTCCCCCCCCGAGCAGTTTCCCTACAATTTTTAGAACGGCACCTTCAGCCTGCGTGGTTGGCGAGTTTTTTCTGCCGGCTGTAGAAGGTTAAAAATTCCTTGGCTCCGAGATAAACTGCCGACGCGACATGCAGCACATCGAGGGTTCGGTGGCCGCTTTTGGCGGTGCGCTGGATCGAATAGGTCGCAGCGAGGCGAATGACGGCATTCATGTCGCACGGCGTCACAAGATTCAGACCGGCGGCGACAACGGCCTGCCAGTCGGCGATCATTTGGTTGACCTGGTGACGCAGGTAGCCCTTGGTGCGGTTGGCGGCGTGGAGCCAGACTTCAAGCTTGATTGATTGGAGGAATTCGAACTCGTGCAACCGTGCGAAGTGGAGCGGTTCGGACATCGCCTCGTGGTATTCACAAGCGAGGGGCGAGTGGTCTTGCAGCCTGTAAGCCGAGCACAGAAAGCTCGTGTCGGGGTACGCATTCATGGATCGCCCGTCTCGAAGGCGCGCATCCCCTCGACCTCGGCTTGGGTGATAATCCGGTCTCCTCAGATGCGTTTGGCCCGTGCGCGATCATCCGGATGCGGAGGGAGGGGAGATTTTGGGTTGGCGCGGGGGAGGGTCGGTGTGCTTGGTCATGTGTGGATGTTTTTGCTGGTAGTGTTTTTGCTTCACTCCAACAGGAAACCACACTGGCCAGCCCTCGCGAGCTTCACGCTCGCCCCATCCGGGGCCGACTCCGCTCGCCTTCGCTCCGTCGACCCCGGATGTGGGCTCCAGCTCAATTTACAGAAGAAACTTTACGCCACCACATCGAAGGCTTTTACAACCGATGGCGTTTACACTCGGCCCTCGGCTATAAATCCCCGCTGGCC
>JBIPMC010000058.1:0-8556 GCA_044369345.1 Terrimicrobiaceae bacterium | reverse complement strand
ACCAAAAACTCGCCTCGGCCAGGCTACAACGCAAAATCAACCATCAAGACCAACCCGCCCATTCCGTAACTCACACCCCGATTTTTTCCAATTGACGCTGAACCAATGCACCCGCTGGACTACGAATCCCCCCAGAGCAATAAACCCGATTAACAAAAAGCCCCTCCACGCTTTTTCGAGGGAAGATCATCTCCTTGTTGCCTACTTTGCGCGTGGAGAGTCCTGATTTTTCGAGACGCTGGGCGATGGCTTGGAGGCTTGCCGTAATTTCTTCTAAAGCCTTTTGCCTCGGAGTTGCGCGGTTCACATAAACGAGATCGAGATCCACCGAGAGACGCGGCATTTCTCGGACGAAAAGGTTGATGGCCGTGCCTCCCTTGAGCGCGAATGGAGTGCCTTCAAATACATCCGGAGCTATGCGGAGCATCAACTTCACGGCTTCGATGTAGGTCTTATCCATTCTTGAGAGTCAGCAGGGTGCCGTCCTTCAGTCGGGTGATCCAGCGGCTTTTGCTGCCGGTCTTTATTTTATGGTTTTTGAGAAGTTGATCGACATCAACAACCCCGGTTTCGCGTGCCCAAGTGAGAAATAGACGAACTGTCTTCACGCTGGTGCAGGAGGCTAGGAGGTGACCCAAAAGGTCAGTGCGCAGGTTCCGCAGACCGTCGAAGAGATTGCGGGCCTCTTCCAAATCCTGATGAATGCCGACATCCGATAGAAGCTCCAGAACGGCCCGTTCCGGCACGGAGACCTTGAGGTTTTCCACAGCTCCCGCAGGAGTTGAAATGGTCTCGGCATTCAACGAGGACGACTGCCAGTCGAAGATCCGTGTGTGGACAAATCGCGCACGGAAACGGGATGTGAACCACTCGGGCAGAATGAAGCGGTTCTCACCCCAGAGAACCCAGTTTTTGCGAATGGCGAGATTGTGACGAACCCCGTGCAAATCGAGCGCACTCTTACCGCCGATATGCAGGCCCGGGCATTTTGTCTGGAGGAGGCGGATGCAAGCGGGTGCATCGATATTATCCGAAGGGTAGGCATAGACTCCCTGCCCCAACCTGACGAGCCAACCGCTTTTCACATATTGAGAGGCTTGCTTGGCGGAGACATTCTGAAGAGCCAGCGACTCCAAATCGAAAGGAGCTCCGTGCGGTATCGCCGCATAAAGGTTTTTGATTAAAGAGTGCCTTCCCGCTCTTTTCATATAAGAATAATAATACACATTCTAATCATTCCGTCAAAGAAATGATTAGATTCTGATTCAATATTCTATCTTGAGCTGATTTCTGGAATTGCATTTCAAACAGCCAACCGACCTGCTTGCACCGTCGCTAAATTTGCTCACCATTAGCTAAAAAAAACCGCCCCCGAGGGCAGGGCGGCGCTGGTGCAACTTTGCCAGACCTCAGTGGACAACCATTTATCAAAGCAAGCGGGGATCAAATGAGAATGCCACAGGCCTGTGGATTTTGATTTTTTGATAATCCGGGTGAAATGGATTCAAGAGATAATTCGATTCGCTCGGAATAATGGCGCTGGGAAGTTCAAGAACTGCAGATCGACCTTCTCTGACCCATAAATCTCCTAATCGCATAGTCGAGCGAGCAGGAGGTTCTTCAGTCCAATCCGAGGGCAAATTTTTCGCAGCAATGGTTTCAACAAGCCTGTGGTCGAACTCCAATTCAATCGCCACCGATTTGAATGCTACAGGAGGATTCAGATGAACAAGGGTCTCAAGAGCCGCCAAGGATAAGTTGGCGCTGCAATAAACAACACGCGTGCCAGGGGAATTCCATCTTCCCCCATAGCGCCAAGCCCCCTCTCCATCAAAGGCGCTGGAGGCATGGCTTCTCTTAACTATACGCCAAGCCTTCGCCATTAGGAATAGACCCCGTATTCGATTCGGCCGAGAAGGTTCTCTACCTCCCGGGCTCCGATTTCCGTTTTTGCGTAGTCCAATGGCACCGCTCCACCGAGGCCGACCTGCGGGGCGTTTAGCCAAAGTTTGGCAGCATCCAAGTGGTTGAAAACTGTCAAAGCCTGTCCCAGAAGGCGGGCATAACGCAGCACCCTATCCGAAACCGCAGGTGGCAGTTTACCAGCAGTCCCTTTGCGACGATGGAGTGTGGCTTTGGAAATGCCCAGCATCGGAGCCAACCTCTCGGATGGAATGGCAAGGCTGGCTTGCAGATCTTCGAGTTCGCCGAATGGTAATCCGGCCTTCAGCATCTGAACTAGTTTGGAAGGAGAATAGATTTTCGACTCGGTTGATCCATTCGAACCCTGAACACAAAACATGACCACGCCCCCGCAGGTCCGACTGGCTTTGGCACTGCTCCGTTTTTTGGCAGGCGAAACAGCACGAGTAGCCGGGCGCTTTGTCTTTTGGGCGACAGATGATAGTCTCATATGCAAATATCAATAATATCATATGCAACGAGTGTCAAAGATGGATTTGAGGTTTCCTAAAAGCTCCATTAGCTAAAAAAAACCGCCCCCGAGGGCAGGACGGTTTTTTCAGCACCTTGGCAGTCGGTGCTGGTGGAGTGTTCATGCAGGCAAGGCCAGATCAGCCGCCGCATCGAACAACCCGTGCAGTGCCTCCCCTCGTCGCAGGGAGGTGTGGGGATTCACGGTCTTGTGGACCTCCGTGAATGCGTTGAACAAGCTCCAAAGGCTCCGTGGACAGAATGCCTCGTGAGATGGATGTCTCCACTGTTCGAGGACATCGGGGATTTGCGATGGTGTGATTGCCATGCAATCCACCGCCTGGATCACCAGATCGTGGGCTCTGGGATCGTTGATGGATTTTCCTTTGTAGGCATCGACTCGCTGATCGAGTTGGTGGAAACGATCTCCGAGTTGTCCAACCGCTCTTGCCGTGAGATGGCGCAGGTCCCGCATGGCATAGCGTGTGTGCTTGCGGCTGATGCGGACTTCTCCGGAGAACGCGAGATTGTCGCAAACAAACACCCTTGTGCCTGCAACCAAGCCGGCCGGGTAGGTCTGGTCGTGGCTGTTTCGGATGCCAACAACCCATGAGTAGTCTTGCTCCCTCTTCATCGGCAGAGTCACCGAGAGAACGCCGAAGTAGCGTGCTCCAGCATGGTTCAAGGCATGGGTCTCGGCCGTGATCTCGAATCCTGATCCGAGGAGTTGGGTTTCCACTTCGCCGAGGATCGTTTGGTGAGCGAGGGGATACCATGTGCTGGTCCCGAGCGGGGTCGGAACATGGAACAATTCCTCCCGTGTGACGGTTTCCGCCCCGCAGTGGAGCAGCATTCCCCGGGTGGGAGTCTGATGTCGTGGTGGTTCGATAAGGTTCATTTTTTTTTGTGTCTGGAAATGGCGAGAGCCGGTGTCCACATAGGATCACCGGCTCTCTCGCCTGTTGATTGTTGCTGTGTGGTTTAGATTCTGACTCCTTGAAGGGAGCGGAGCGTCTGACGCACGGATTGGACTTCGCGCTCGTTGGATCGTTGATCACGGATGGCCTGACGGAGCAGGGCCGTGATCTCGGAGATTCCGCTGAGCGCCTCGCGCAAGTGGCTCTTGAAGCTGTCGAGGTTGTCGATGGCGACTTCAATGGCTGGCTTGCTATTGGTGGAAACAGGTCCGGTGTTGCGTTTGTTTCCGTTGGTTGGAACCTCACGGGTTCCGTTGATATGCGGGGCTGCTGCCCCGTTTGTTGCTGTTGTCATAGTTGGTTTTTGTTCGGTGGGAGGGGTTGGTGTTTCAGCCTGTGGCTGGTGATCTCTTCGGATCGGCATGACGACCATCTGGCGACCTTCGTTACTGAAATGGAGGGCGGAGGTCGGGTCGGTGAGACCGATGCTGCTCATGCCGTAGTCGAGGGCTTTGGCGAGGTAGTCGCGGTTGACGCAGACCGAAATGTCCGGTCCGGCAACCGTGGCTCCGGGAAGTGATGACGAGGATTTCCCCGAGGGATCGCGGAGTGAAACCACGCCACGCTCACTCACAAGGAGGATGCTCTTATCCCGGTCTGTTCCTTCCGGAAAACGCTTCACGGTCTCCTTGAACGAATGGTTCTCTGGAAGTGAAAGCACGGTCTCCGGTGTTTTCGGGATGACCTGTTTCCAATTTGGGAACGAACCATCGACGGTCTTTGAACTGATCGTCCACTGTCCCGCTTGAAGGCGGAATCGGCCTCCTTTCTTTTCAAGGGCAAGCGCCCATTCGGCCCCCAAGCCGCTCCAGCCAAGGATGCGGAGATTCGGAAGAACCACCGACATGGGCACGGGCAGCTTGAAGGAATTGGCACTGAAGAGATGCCTCCCATCGGTAGCCACGAGGTAGTGCCCCGTGCTTTCCCCGACATCGAGGAACACACCGTTGAGGATGGGTCTTGTCGTGTCCTTCGAGGCACAGGCAATGGCTTCGCGAAATCTCTCCGGAAATGATTCCGGCAAGCCCACGGGGCTTTGTTCTATCTCTGGTTCCTCAGGAAAATCCTTAGGATCGAGGGGATCGAAAACCTCCTCGATTCTACCGGTGCCGAGGTCGCACTCGATCATGCCTTGTTTCAAATGAACGAGGGCATGGGAGGGTAGACGCCGGACGAGTTCCTGAAGTTTTCCGAAGGGAACAAGGAAGGGGTGATCGATCCCACCCTGCCCGGCTTTGAAGCGGGCAAAGGTTTCTGAATCGGTTCCCACAATTTCGATCCCGTTTTCCCCGCCTTCCACTTTGACGGAGCGAAGGGCTTCCAAGGGATTTTTCGGATCGATGAATTTGGCGAGTCCCGCAACTGCGGGCTTCAGCTCGCCGACTGGAATACTGATGTGCATTAATTTTCTCTGGATGCGCCAAAAGGCCGTGGAAATCGTTTCCCACGGCCTTTTGGCTGGTTTGTGTGTGTGATTGCTTCTCTGGCGTTCACCACGCCACGAGGAGCATCACGATTTTCAGGACGATCTTGGCCAGCAGGAGTGCAGGCAGGACGACGAAGAGGACGAATCCAATCCAGCCTGCCCACCGCAACGCTTCCGGCCACGAGGGACGCCAGCGATCGATGGTTTCCGCAACGCGGGCTCCGAGTTGTTCCACCACTTTCATGCTGCCTCTCTCTCCGGACTTTTCCTGAACTTGAGTTGCCCACTACGGCACTCGGAGGGCTCGATGTCGTCTCTCTCGCCCAAATACACCGGTTGATAGAGCGCGAGGCTCTCCGGCATGGCGTAAAGGTAACGCACCTCCACCACAGCGCCGATTTTTGGGACACTGTGATTGCAGGAGATGGCGACATTTCCAGCAGTGCCCGGATGGTCGATGAATCCGTTCCCGATGCTTCTTGGGCCGTTAATGGCAGTCACAAGAACCGAGGCGGTTTCAACGAACTTGTATTTGAGTTGTGCTCCACCAGAGGCAGGTGGGCCATCCGTGTAGGGTGCGTCTTTGTGTTTGAAGACGACGCCTTCGGCCAACTCGTTTTGAAGTTCCTGAAACTTCCTTCGCTTCTGCTGGGGATCAATCCACGGATCTGTCCAACGAATCGTGTTCTGCTGCGCTCCCATGAGGAGATTCATCAAAACAGCGAGCCGTCTGAAGTAGTTTGCCTGGCGAAGATCGACGCCCTCGAGTTCAAGGATGTCGAAAGCGTGGAGCGTTTCTCCAACGGCCTCTCCATCGATCAGCCAATAACCTTCGATTTTTTTAGCTGCCGCCCGAATGGTTTCAGGAAGCCCGCATTCCAACCCACGCCGATTGATTCCCCGAATGCCTTCCTCTGACTTTTGCACCAGTAGCCTGCGGCCATCGTGCTTTTGCTGGAGGTAGTGATCAGGACTATCCAGCAAGGTTTCCAACGATTCCTCATCCACGGGGTTGAGGAGTTGTGGAACGATGCCAGTGGGATTGCTGTTTTCAGGACTCGAATAGGGAGTCCCGTCCGAACCTTGTGTGTAGCCTTTGGCGAGTTTTTCCCGGATCAGCTTCGAGTAAACTTTTTGAGCCTCTTCGAAACTGACGGGTGATTGTGTCTTGGTGCCGGTGGTCATTGTCGATCCCCTGCGCCCGTAGGCGAAGTTCACAACAAATCCCGACTCCTTGGGTTCGATGGAGGCTTGGTAAACTTTGTCCGAGCGTCCATCGCGGTAATAGAGCGTGATGCTCTCCATGATGTTTACTTTCTAAAACGACGAAGGGCCGGAACCCGGAGGCTCCAGCCCTTTTCATCTCTATCCTTTTTTAGATTCCCCTGATCCGTTTTGCCGCCACGGCGATTAACCGGACAACAGGGAGCACGACCCGGAGGAGTTCCACACCTGTGGGACCAACGGTTTCAAGGACTCGTGCGATCCTTCTGAAATGTCTGATGCCTGCTGGTGCCTTCCTCACTGGGCACCTCCGTTCCAAACCCCGCACTCGGCGAAGAACTCGCAGGCGGCACATTGGAGGCCAGGTGAAGGAACAAAGTCCTCCCGCTGAATGCCGTCTGTGTAGGACTCAACGAGTCGCAGGAAGCGAATCTCCTGATCGTCTGTGACTGGCCCTCGTTCACTCACCACGAGCTTGGGAGTTTTCGTTTTCACCAAGTGGTGCAACTCAAATCCCGACGCTTCCCGTCCTGTGGCTTCCCTATGCAGGAGGCCGTAAGCCGTGAGCTGCGTTTCGTTGCGGTGGATCGCTTGTTCGTGCTGCGGAGTGGTGGCTGTGGTTTTGAAATCCACAATCCGACCACCCGGCCTGACTAAATCAATCACACCAACGAGCCGTGGAAGACCGGGAAGATCGGCTTCCAATCTGGCTTCGACAGCTTCTGGTTTCTCGTTGGGAGCAATCGGCGTTTCGCGCAGATACATTTCAACGAGTCCCCATGCCTTTGCCTGCTGTTCATGTTCTTCAAGCGGAGATTCCCATTCCACGGGTTCGGTGGCCTGAGCTGATGCCCAATCCAGAACGAACGAGGTTTTGAGGTTTTCTCCCTCCAATAAACCGAGCATCCGGCCTTGCCGCGCTATATCTCGGCAATAAGCGCTCTACCGAAGGCAATTATTTGTCCGCCGTTCAAGCATGGTTGGAATGCGCGGAGATCTGGCGCTGGGATTCCACTCCGCTCCTGAACTCGATCTTCGCGTTTCAACGCTCCAACCGCTTCGACTTGGCCTCGAAGGCTCTCGACCTTGTTAGAGACGCGGAATTGCCACCGCAAACGAGAGAGAGAATCGAGCAGAACATCGCTCATCGGAAGAATGACCGAAATCTCTGCTACCAGCGCCCCCGCATTCCGACACCGGAATTTGGCGGCCTCTGGCCCGGAGCTAACAAGGAATTCATCAAGTGGCTTGAATCAAGAGCACCCCTCACCACCAAACAATGAGCAACCAACCCAATCAAACTCCGGAAAAAGTCGAAGCCGCCCTTCGCGAATGCCGGCAACTCACAGAAAAAATCCTCCTCGGGCTGACCAGCAAACGCTCCGACGAAGAGTGGGAGTTTTTTATAAACCGAACCATCGAGATGTTCCGCCAAAAGGGGCTTTTCAAAAACGAAGTCCCCAGTGAGCCGTCTACCACCCCATCGCACCCTGAACCCACAACCGAAAGTTGATCCCATGACATGTAAAATCGAGAAACACTACTTGGTGAAATTTCAAGCCCTCCTACCCAACGGAAAGTTTTGGAGAAAAATCCAGAGGACTTCGATCGTGGTCAAAAGCGACATTGGCCCTGAGAAAGCCATGAGACGAACCGAGAAACTTGTGGCAAAACAAGGCCTCGTCATAAAAGCGATAGCCGCTGAATACCTCGGGGAAATTGAGACCATCGAACTAAGGTTGGAGTGCTCCCCGAAAACTGAGCCAGAAGATATGAGAGAAAGCGGCGCGGAACGCCGCAGGAACTCTCATGAAAAAGAAAAGACACACACCGGAAGAAATCATCAAAAAGCTGCGTGAAGCCGAAGGGTTGATCGCGGCAGGCAAAGGAGTCGATGGGGCGGTGAGGGCCATCGGCGTCAGCTTGGCGAGCTACCAGCGATGGAAGACGCGCTACGGAGGCATGAAGAAGGACACCCTCAAGCGTCTGAGGGAATTGGAAAAGGAGAATGCCCGGCTGAAACGAGCCGTAGCAGACTTGACGCTCGACAAGGCGATCTTGAAGGAAATCGCGGAGGGAAAATGGTAGGCCCGGCCCGGAAACGCGAGGCAGTGGTGCATGTGCGCCGGCGCCTCGAAGTGAGCGAGCGCCGGGCCTGCCAAGCCACTGGGCAATCCCGAAGCACCCAACGCTACCTTCTCAAGCGCCCTGACAAGGACAAGGCGCTGCGGGAGGAAATCCTGAAGTTGTCGGGGAAGGAAAAGCGGGCCGGTTGCCGCACGATCTGGCGTCAACTGCGCCGGGATGGGTGGGAGGTCAACCACAAGAGGGTGCATCGGATTTGGAAAAAGGAGGGATTGCGTGTGCCGCTGAAATCCCACAAGCGCAGGCGTCTTGGCGGGAGCGAACAAGGAACCCAGAGGTTGGGTGCGAACAGGAGGAATCATGTGTGGAGCTATGATTTTGTTTTCGACCAAACCGAAGGAGGGCGGCGAT
>JBIPMC010000385.1:0-2517 GCA_044369345.1 Terrimicrobiaceae bacterium | reverse complement strand
AACCGCTTGCGCAGGGCAAGGCCCCAGCCGCGGTTGACGCGGCTGCCATACGGCGCGTGGATGATGAACTGCATGCCACCGGACTCATCGAAAAAACGCTCAAACACCAGGGTATCCAGTGTCGGCACTACGCCCAGTGCCTGTTTGGCAGCGGCCAGATAATGGACCGCCTGCTGACTTGCGGCCTCGGAAATACCGATCGTGTCCCGCAAGAAGGCGAGGGCAGCGGTGAGGTTCAGGTGGGGTGGGCTCTCAGGCCCGAGCGGCGGTGACAGGCGTTCGGCCACGGCTTGCCGCAGTTGTGAGACGGCAGTGGAGAGGGCGAACGTCCGTCCGGGCGCCTCGCCGAACCAGAACGGAATACTGGGGGGCTGATGGCGGGCATCTTCTACCCGCAGCGTACCGCCCTCCAGCCGCAGCACTTTCCAGCTGGCGTTGCCGAGCTGGAAGATGTCGCCGGCCATGCTATCGATGGCGAAATCCTCATCAACGGTGCCGATGAATTCGCCGGCAGGCTCAAGTATCACCCGGTATTCGGCTGTGTCAGGTATCGCCCCGCCACAGGTCATGGCGGTGAGTCGGGCGCCCTTGCGGGCACGCAGGCGCCGGTGGATGCCGTCGCGGTGGAGGTAGGCGGCCCGCTGGCCGCGGCGGGTACTGTAGCCTTCGGCCAGCATGCCAATGATGGCGTCGAAATCTGCCCGATCAAGCTGGCGGTAGGGGTAAGCCCGGGTGACGATCCGGAACAGTTCGTCTTCGCCGATATCTTCACAGGCGACTATCGCGATGATCTGTTGGGCGAGGACGTCCAGCGGCTGATCGGGTAGCTCTAGGCGGTCGAGTTCGCCCCGCCGGACCGCATCCAGTAATGCGATGCACTCAATCAAATCATCGCGGCTGGTCGGGAACAATCGCCCCTTCGGTAGTCCGCTGGCGCTGTGGCCGGAGCGTCCGACACGCTGCAGCAGGCCGGCAATGGAACCGGTACTGCCCAGTTGGCAAACCAGGTCCACATCGCCGATGTCGATACCGAGTTCCAGAGAGGCGGTAGCCACCAGTGCCTGTAGTTGACCGTTCCTGAGTCGGTGTTCGGCCGAGAGTCGCTGTTCCCGCGACAGACTGCCATGGTGGGAGGTCACATTGTCTTCCCCGATGCGTTCGCTCAGGCCCCGCGCCAGTCGCTCGGCCATGCGACGGGTATTGACGAAAATGAGGGTCGTGTGGTGATGGCGGATCAGCTCCGCCATACGGTCATGGATATCTTTTGCCGCTTCAGCAGAGAGCACCGCTTCCAGCGGAAGTTGTGGCAATTCAATGGCAAGATCCAGTTTGCGGCGGTGGCCGGTGTCCACAATCCGGCATTCGGCTCCACCGGTCAGGAAGGCCGCAACGGTGCTAATAGGGTTCTGGGTGGCGGATAGGCCGATTCTCAGTAGGGGGCGTTGGGTCAGTCGCGCCAGTCGTTCCAGCGAAAGCGACAGGTGCGAACCGCGCTTGCTGCCGACAAGCGCATGGATCTCATCGACAATAACGGTCTGTACCGTACTCAGCATTCGTCGGCCACTCTCGCTGGTGAGCAGGATGTAGACTGACTCCGGTGTGGTGACGAGGATATGAGGCGGGCATTTGCCCATGCTGGTGCGGATGTGGGCGGGCGTGTCGCCGGTCCGGACCTGAGCCCGGATCACCAGCCGGGTTGCGCCCTGTTCGAACAGCCGGCTATGAATGCCCTCCAGCGGGGCTTCCAGATTTTTGTGGATATCGTTGCTGAGGGCCTTCAGTGGCGAAATATAGAGCACGCGGGTTTCATGGGGCAGACCGAAATGCTCGCCTTCCCGGACCAGATCGTCGATGGCAGACAGAAAGGCCGCCAGCGTCTTGCCGGAGCCGGTCGGTGCCGAGATTAACACCGCCTGCCGCGCGCGTATGGCCTCCCAGGCGCCGACCTGACAGTCCGAAGGTGCGGCAAAACGGTCTTTGAACCAGCTGGCAACGGCGGGATGAAAGGGCTGAAGTGGCATGGGCAGCGATGAGGTATCAGTTCGATAATTGCTGTGAGAGGCCGGCTGGAGTGGAGTGGTTCCTGGCGGTTGAGCGCGCGGGCTGATGCCCCGGCCGGAGAAGCGTACCGGGTGCATGGGTGTGTTTGGCGTGAACATCGATTCCATCGTCAGGACCCACACTCCCGCGTGTTAGCGGTATCATGCCGGGAGTATCAATCACTACCCTGGATTTCATCACTACGCTCATGGATACAGAAAACTTAGGAGAATTTTTGAAGGAACTGACCCTCAGTGCGATCGCTACTCAGGCCGATGGGGCGGAAAGGATCGACGACTTGATCGATGCCATCGCGGAAGCGGTCGCAACCCGACGGATCGTTGACTGTGTGCAGTTTGAGGAAATGTGGGATGAAGTCGTCGATGAGGCGATTGAACAGACCAATGTGTCCTTTTTCTTCATCACCTTCAGGCTGTCGCCCGAAGTCTGTGAAGCGGCCTACGATGAGGGCAAACA
>JBIPMC010000349.1:0-2525 GCA_044369345.1 Terrimicrobiaceae bacterium | reverse complement strand
CAAAAGCCCGACATGAAACTCCTCTACGGAAAGCTGGGGGAAAAAGAAGCTTCCGAGGTGGTGCAAGTGCTCGAAGAGCAAAACATCCCATTCCAAATCGGTGCAGGCGGCTCCTCGATCTATGTGCAGTCAAAAGATGTCTACCGCGTTCGCATGGACCTCGCCTCGAAAGGACTGCCAAAAACGGGCGGTGTGGGATTTGAGATTTTCGACCGGAGCAATTTTGGGATCAGCGATTTCGTCCAGCGCACGAACTACACCCGCGCGCTCCAAGGTGAACTCGCCCAGACGATTGAGCAAATGCAGGGCGTGAAAAAAGCCCGAGTGATGGTTGTTCTCCCTGAGAGCCGCTTGCTCGTTCGGACCACGGATTCTCGCCCGACAGCCTCGGTTTTCGTCGATACCGGCAACGCGAAACTGGATACGGCTGCTGTCAATTCCATCCGCTCCCTCGTGGCGAATTCAGTGGAGGGATTGAAGCTCGACGATGTCGCTGTGGTGGACAACGCAGGGAATGTTCTATCCGAGGATTTGAAATCCGATCCGCAGCTCGGCTCGGCCTCCAGTATCGTGAAATACCGGCAACAGACTGAAGACTACCTTGCTGGCAAGGTCGAGACAATGCTTGCCAAGGTTCTCGGGCCGGGAAATTCGGTGGTCCGCGTCTCTGCAACAATCAACACCGACGCCTCAACGATCGCCGAGGAGAAATTCGACCCTGAAGGCCAGGTGCCTCGTCAGGAAACAACCGTTGAAGACACCTCCAGCACTTCAGAAAAAGCCGCCAAAGAAGCTCCCGGAGCGGGGGTGGCTGCGAATGTGCCGCCCGATCCAACCAATGAGGATGGGCAGCAGGCCAACAAATCCAGCAGCACCGTTCGCTCCTCGCGCACGCAGAGCTACGAGATCAACAAAACGATGACGAACATTGTGAAAAATCCCGGAGCGATCACACGGATTACGGCGGCGGTTTTCCTCGCGACGAAACCTGCCGAGTCGGGCGAATACCTGCCCCGCACTCCGGATCAAATCAACGCGCTTCGAAGCATGGTTATCAACGCGCTCGGCATCACGGTTCCGAAAGGTGAGGACGCCTCTACCTATGTGTCGATCCAAGAGGTGAATTTTCCCTCGACGATTTCGCAAACATCCCCAGTCACAGAGCAGATTGGTGGCTACATGGAACTTGTCCGCCCGATTGCAGCGCTCGTGATTGCATCGATCGTTTTTGCCATATTCTTCATCATGCTGCGCCGCGCCAGGCCCGAGGAGATATCGTTTGAACTTGTGGATGATACAACCTCCAATGATGTCGCGAAGGCCGCTCTCCCGAGCGGCGCCAAAGAGGATCCGGCCTCCTTCCTGCCTGCTGCGAAGAGCCTCAAAGTCTCACCGGAACTTCTCAACACGCTCATTCGCCAGAAACCCCAAAATGTCGGCGCCACCCTCCGCGAGTGGCTTACCACCAAGAGCGAAAACTGACCCATGGCCTACTCTTACGAAACCATGAACAAAACGCAGAAACTTGCTGCGTTTTTCATCATTGTCGGACCTGAACTCGCCCCCGAGTTGATGAAGCAACTCCGCGACCCCGAGATCGAGGCGGTCGCCCGCGAGATGGCTGCGATGGATGTGGTGGATTTCAAGCTCCAAGAAAAAATCATGGAGGAATTCTGCAGCCTCATCGGCGAGGGGCTCTCCACCGCGCTTGGCGGCATGTCGTTTGTGCAAAAAGCGCTCGAAGCCGCGCGTGGACCGCAGGCGGCCTCGGATATTCTCTTGAAGGCCCTGCCGGCCAGTAACTCGATCGATGCCGTACGCGAGTTGAGCAGGATGGACACCCGGCAAATTTTCAATGTCATCAAGAACGAGCAACCGCAGACGGTCGCGTTCATCATGTCCTATCTCGACGCGAACCAAGTCTCGCAAATCATTCCACTTTTTTCGCCACAAGCGCGCGAAGAGATCGTCGAGCGTCTCGGCACGATGGATTCAATTTCGAGCGAGTTGATCGGCAAGGTTCTCAAGAGCCTCGGCAAGCATCTTTCGACAGGCCCCCAAAAAGTCAGCCTCCACCGCCGCGGCGGCGTGATCGCGGCAGCCCAACTCCTCAACTCGCTGGACAAGGATCTCAGCAAAAATTTGCTTTCCAGCATCGGGGAGCGCAATTCCGAACTCGCCGAAGCCATTCGCAAGAAACTTTTCACTTTCGGCGAT
The DNA here is from genome assembly GCA_044369345.1 of Terrimicrobiaceae bacterium. GTDB lineage: Bacteria > Verrucomicrobiota > Verrucomicrobiia > Chthoniobacterales > Terrimicrobiaceae > UBA967. The sequence goes on along the minus strand of JBIPMC010000349.1, from coordinate 308 downwards.
ATCGAGCGCCTTAACCAGCGCGACATCCAGCGCCTCCTGCGCGATATCGAACAGGCCGATCTGGCCATCTCGCTCAAAGCCGCCTCTGAACCCGTGCGCCGGGCTTTCCTCGGCGCCATGTCCAAGAGAGCCGCCGAGTCCCTCAAGGAAGAGATCGAAATCCTGGGCCCAACCCGCAACAAGGATGTGGAGGCAGCGCAAGAGCGCATTATTGCCCAAATCATGCAGCTATCAGAGTCGGGCGAGATTGATATTTCACCGGAGGAATCCAGTGGGTCTGGTGGCTAATTCGATTGACTTCACTACGG
>JBIPMC010000353.1:0-2532 GCA_044369345.1 Terrimicrobiaceae bacterium | reverse complement strand
AGCCTACATTTAGTTTATCGGTATTTGAGCAGAGACAATTAGAATTACCCATCAATGACAACTAGAATTACCGACTCAAATTATAACCCAGCACCGCGGTTATAGTAGGTTAAATTTATTGATTATCTGATGTTTGTTCTGCTAACCTCCTTCTTGCTTGTTTTAACCGATAGCTTTCGGTGTTTAATTCAACAATGTGCGCATGGTGCACTAGCTTGTCAATCATCATTGCCACCGCCATCTCATCATTTAGCACCTCAGCCCATTTTGCAAATGGCAGATGAGCGCTTATCACAATGCTTTTTTTCTCATAGTATTCAGCCAACAAACTCATTAGCAATGTAAGCTCTTGTCTGGTGTAGTGATGCTGCAAGATGTCTTCAATTATGATTACGCTATTCCGATTCAGGCGTTTGTGAAGTTGGCGTAAGCTAGCTGCCGACTGCGCTATAACTAACTCAGCAACTAAGTTTGCGGCACTAGTATAATAAACCCTAGTTCCAGCGATGCACCATTTATTTGCCAATCCATTGCATAGATGGGTTTTACCAGATCCTGTTCCACCAAAGATAAGTAGATTCTCGGCTTTAGAAATAAAACCCCCTTGTCCTAATTCGTGTAGTTTACTTGGCAACAAGCTTGGTACTTCCGCTAAATCAAACTCATTTAAGAGCTTATTGGTATGCAGCCCTGCATCTTTAATAATTCGCGCTACTTTATTTTGTGCACTACTTTCTATTTGTAGGCGCACTAACTCCTCCAAATACTCTACTGCACTAAAGCGCCCTTGTTGTTCAAAAGATATCGCCAATGCTTGGTAATTGGCTAAAAAGCTTGGCAAACGTAGTTTCTTTAGGGCTTGATCTAGTTGTTGCATCATACACCTCCCGCACGACTTGGCAACAAGCAATCAAATGCTGCTACGTTTGGTAATTCTAGCTGCTCATTGGTGGGTGGTAATGATACCGCAACGGATGCTTTTATTTGTTTATCCAGGGCACCGCTTTGGATGAATTCCACTACAGTTCCAGTTGATAGATGCTCTTGTAATAGCTGCGTTACTGCGGATTCTCCGTAATGTTTAGCTAGATGAAGGACACTAAGATAGTCCTTGGCATAAGCATCACTGCAACTTTCTAATACCTCACAAGTTTGCTTATACACTGGATGTGGGTACAGGCATTCGCGATATTTGTAATTTTTAAATGCGCCAGGTTTTTTTATTAGCTCATCGATTACGTGCAAATAGTTTATTTGAGGTGTGTCCATAGCTTTTGGCATTATGCCGACTAGATGATCTTCAAAATACACCGTGATTTGGCTACAGGAAATTACCGCATCTAGCTTGCTACCAATATATTGCGTAGGCACTGAATATGCAGCACCACTAACCCTGATTAGTCCGAATTTATTAACGCGAACTTCTTTTAGCTCAAGATACTCATAGGGCTTGGCTGGCAATGGTTTGAATAATTTACGTTCTTCACCAAGCTTAGCAACTCGTTCTAAATTGCGTTCTTTGACCAGAGCTTCTAAAAATCTTTGATAGTCCTCCAATGTTGCAAATTCACGAGAGCCACGAATTAACAGTGCTTGGTCAACGGCGATTTTAAACAGGTCATGACTCTTTTCTACACTCCCATTCTCATTACCTTTACCTGGATTGTTTCTACGCGCTACAACATCATAGTGTTCCAATAATCCAGCATAACGACCAGTATAGGCGCGTCCAGCAGGAGCTTTTTTAGTTGCGGTAGAAGAGTTATCCGTCTTATGGAATGGCGTAACGCCACCTAACTCAGTAACCGCTTTGTTATAACCTCGTGCCAGGCTATCAAATGACTCCGAGTAACAAATATCAATGCTCTCCCAACATGAATATGGCAACATAAAATGAAACAAGTTATGTTTTAAATGTTGACCAACAATGGTTATATTTAAATCATTCATGAATGTCCAATCCGATTGACTTTCAATACCAGGATGTAGTTCTTGCGGAAAAAATACTTCCTTAGGCTTACCATGTAACACACGCAGCGGGCTCAGTCTGCGGCTCAGAGTTCGAAGCTGTGATGGCTTATAATTTGCTTCTGGAAACGTTGAAATTAGATGTTTTAAAATGGTTTTGGCGTGCAGTCTTGGAGCAGCAATATACATATCCTCAATATATTTAGTGTGCTTCTCAAATGGATCCGCTCTGGTTTTATAGTCACGAGGCTTCTTTGTCTCGCCTGGTAGCTTGCCACTTTGTTCATACTTTCTAGCAGTCTTTGCGGTCATACCAGCTTTGGCTGCCGCCGCTTCTTGGGTGTGTGTAGTTCGATGTTTCATGTAGATTTTTACCTCATAATTAGTTTTTGCCATTGTGCGAGATACCCTATGCAATTTTTAAAATTTGGAATAAATTGTACTAGGGACGCTAATTTGGCGCTAAAAATTCGGTAATTCTAATTGTCTCTCGTCGGTAATTCTAATTGTCTCTGCTCAAACCAGCTTTGGCACTGAGGCTGGCTGGGAAACCAAATTCTTGGG
>JBIPMC010000147.1:0-5387 GCA_044369345.1 Terrimicrobiaceae bacterium | reverse complement strand
GGTGATGGCTGTGGTGCTCGCGGAAAATTCAGGGTTCAGGCAAAGCGTCTCGCCCCAACTTCCAATAGCCAACTGATCCCAGCGGCCGTTGGTGGTTTCGCCCCATCCAACCAATGAAAGTTGGGCGAGGCTGGCGGAGGGGAGGATTCCGTAAAAGGCATACGCGACGCGCAAAAGATACGAGGTTTTGCCGGGCGCGGCGGGCAGGAGGGTGTAGGCGCGAAGGTAATTAGGAATCTTGGGATGGTGCCAATTTTTGGAAAGTTGCACCGGGATCCCCGTGGGTGTGCCGTCGGGTTCGCACAAAATTGGAACGAGCCCGGTGATGCTGGCTGGTCCGAGAATTTCGAGCAGAAACGGAACGGCACGCGGTTGGGAGGTTGTGTTTTCGACTTCGACTAGGAAGTCGTCGTAGTTGCCGAAGCCGTTTTTGTCTCCATGAACCGGTCTTTTCAGCCGATCGGCGGCAGGCACGCTTCGGCTAAAATTGGCCCGCGCGAGGAACGCGTTAAACTGGGCTTCAAAGGCCGACGGAACGGTTTGGTTGCCGGATGCGAGGACTTTGATGGCAATGCCCTCGGCGGGTTCGGTGCTTCCCGGCAAATCGCAACGAAGGGTGACTTTCTCGCTTCGCGGATGGGTCCAATCGCCGGTGATACTGTGCTCGGCATACCATTCGCCATTTGCCGTTTTAAGTCGCAGGGTCAGGATGGCGTCCTTGAAAATCGGGTGAGCGATCGCTGGCAACTCGTCGAATGTTTGCTCGAAAACCAAATTCTCGCGCGGGGTGGGTTTGTCCGAGCATTTGGAAACCGCGGCGATTTCATCGCTGGTCAGCGCTCGGTTCCACACACGCACTTCGTCAAAGACCGCTTGGAGACATGGATGGGCATCGCCCGGTGGCCGACCGAATCGAAGGACTCCTTCGCCTGGTTGGCGCTCTAGGCCGATTTCTTTTTCCGAAACGAGCTTTCCATCGACATGGAGGCTCATTGTTGCTCCGTCATACGATAGCGCGGCGTGATGCCATTCGCCCTTCTCGTCGAGTTGAGGGATTTGAGCGGTGGCTTTGTGGATATTTTGCGAGCCGCCACCGATGTTCATGAGCGCCGAGATTTTACCGAAGCGCGCTAGGGTCACTGCAAAGTAGCCATCGCGGTTTTCATTGTCGTTTTTTCCAAATAAAAAGGTGCCGCCCGACCTTGCGCGCTCGTCCCGCAGGAACCTGCAGGCGACCGTGAACTCCCTCGAGTCCAGTTCGGGAGTGTGGGGAATCTCGAAAGGCTCGGTGCGGACTGCGAACCCATTTCCTCGGCATCCCGGCGCGGGGCCATTGACGCAGTCATACTCCGGGCGCACATCGAGTGTGAAGGCGAGGCTTTGAGGCCAAGCCACAAGCGCCATCGAGGCGAGAGCAGAGAGGACATTCCCCTCGGCATCCTCGAATCTCAATTCGCGCATCTCGTAATGCTGGGCGATTCGCCCGGATTCCCAGAGCCAGACATTCGCGAGGGCGGTTTCGTTTTTTAAATCCAGACCGGCACGGCAGGCCTTCATTTTGAAAACCCGCCCCTCCGTCCTCACCTCGGCTTCCAACTCGGCCGCTGGCAAATCGTTCAAACGCTTCAGTCCCGATTCGGCAGCTTGGAGGTAGCCGGCGTGGTCATTGAGCATCCCGAAAGAGAGTGCTCGGGGATTTTGCATGTTCCATTTCAAACCGTAGCGACCCGACTCGATGCAGAGGAAATCAGGCTCGGTTTTGTCGGCAGCGCGGCGCCAGTTTCCTAACCAAAATCCATAAGTGTAATCGAGAGGTGACGGCATGGCGGGCATGAGGCTGGAGAAAACCAAAAGACCGGCGAGTGAAAGCAGAAGGGGTTTCATTTATGAATCGCCTGAAGGGGCGCTCAACGGGCGCGGTGGCTCAAAAATCGAAAAGCATTTCCTGAACGAGCCCGTCGGGAGCGGATTTTGTGGGGAAGCGTTTGGGCGGGGCCGGTTTCTCGGGTGGAGGAACGGGAAGCGTCATTGGGGCGGAGGCATGGAGGGGTTTTCCCGCCACGGGCATGCGGTTGTGTTCGAAATGCTCCAACTCGGCGGGAGCCGATTCGCGGGTGACGATTTTAATGACTTCATGTTCAGTCTGGCGGTCGATGATCGCACGGATCACGAGCCCCGGCGGCACCATAGCCCACCCCAGTTCTCCGGAGCGCCCAGAGCGCTCGGCAAATTCCTCGGCAGGAATATCGAGCAGGATACCGCCACGCTGAATCCACCAATTCAAAATCTCGCTCCGCGCAAAGCCCGCCCACACGCGATGAATCAGGCCATTGGGCCCCACGGCCGAAAACTCACGACCTGGGCGGAATGTGGCTCCTTGAACTTTAAAAACCGCGCACACGGTTTGGTTCAGCGCGCGTGGCGCTTGATGGCTTCCTCTTTCAGAACGCCTATATAGGGCAGGTTCCGGTATTGCTCGTTGTAGTCGAGCCCATAGCCGACGACAAATTCGTTGGGGATATCGAACCCCACATAATCAGCCTCGATCGCCGCGTCGCGTGCCACATTTTTTCGAAGGAGCACGCAGGAACGAATGCTCGCGGCCCCGGCTTCTTTGGCGAGGCGTTCCTTGATCATTCGGAGCGTGAGGCCGCTGTCGAGGATGTCGTCCAGAATCAAAACATGGCGTCCGCGCACATCGGCGATGTGTTGCTGGCGAAAGAAGATTTGGCCACAGGATTTCGTGCCGTGGTAGCTGGAGACGCTCCAGGAGTCGATTTGCAGCGGCAGCGGCACGCGACGCAGAAGGTCCGCCATGAAAATAAAACTGCCATTCAGGATCGAAACAACGGTGAGTTCTTTCTCAGCGTAATCGGTCGTGATCTGGAGGGCCAACTCGTCAAGGCGTCTGAGAATCGTGGACTCGTGGTAAAGGATTCGGGCGATGTCGGCGACCATGTGGCGACTTGATACCCTCGGCTTCAGGAGAGGCAAGGACTAATCGGGAACGACCAATTTCTCGAGCAAGTCCATGCCATGCACAACCGCGGCGCGGGGATCGATGCGCTCCGAAATCGATCGGGCGAGGCGAGAGGTTTCTGGGTTTTCCAAGATCCTGCGGAGTGAGACGGCGAGGTTTGAGATGCGGAATCGATTCGCGATCGCGGCCACGCCGAGTTGATGGAGGCGCCGGGCGTTGTCGGGTTGGTCGAAGGAAAAGGGGACGACCACCGAAGGGATACCAGCTCGCAGCGACTCGGCGCAGGTTCCGATGCCGCCGGCATGAACGACGGCGGCGGCGCGGGGAAGGATTTGGGCAAGCGGGGCGTAATCCCACGCCAAAATCGAATCGGGGAGGTTTGGTGGCAGGCTAGTGTTGTTGCCGGTCAAGAGAACCGCTCGGCGGCCTAGTTCCAAAGCGGTGCGGGCTGCGACATGGTAAAATTCCGGTTCGAAGTGCGCCACGATCGAGCCGAGCGTGAACACCACGGGCGGCTCGCCGTTTTCCAAAAACCTCGCGAGGTTTTCAGGCAGGGCACGGGGTTGTTCATAAAAAGGAAAGCCGCAGAGCTGGGTGAAGTCTGGCCAGTCGGGTTGGCGATCGGCGAAAAAACCGGGAAACATCGCGAGCGTGAGGAGCGGGGAGTGTTTGGCATCGAACACGGGATTCCCTCCCGCAGCGAAGCCCAGCGAGCGCCGGAGTTGAAAATGCGGGCGCCCCCACCAAGCGGTTTGTAAGCGACCAATCGAGTTCGCCAAACGGTGGAACCACGGCCCCAGCCAGCGCAAGCGATTTAAAAACTGTGCCTGTGGCATCACGCAGGGATCGGTCGCCGAGAAAAACGAGGTGGGCGCGAGGATCAGATTTGCCCACGGGATGCCGAGTTTTTGCGCCGCCATCGGAGCCCCATAGAGGCACTCGCCGACCACAAGCACATCGGCCCCGGCGCCAACCTCACACAGATCCTCGTAGGACTCTCGCGCGTTCGCAAAGATCACCTCGCGGAGGAGGCGTTCCGGCCCGCGCCTCAAGTCGAAGAAATACTCCAGCAACTCAGGCACCATTTCGATCTCTGGCCGGAGCGGCCGAAATTCGAGCCCTGCGGCCTCGACAGATTTCCGGTGGTGCTTGGCGGCTGCGACCACAGCGTCGTGCCCCCTCCCCTTCGCTTTGCAGGCCAAGGCCAGCACAGGGTGGAGATCTCCGAGCGAACCGAAGGTGGCGAAAGCGAAACGCATGGGGCGCACTGCCTAACCGCCCGCCCGAAATAAACAACTCGCGACCGCTTCTTGAGAACAAAAAGCGGGCGGGATTAGGGAGATTGCACCCGGCGGGGATCGAACCCACAACCTACGGCTTCGGAGACCGTCACTCTATCCAATTGAGCTACGGGTGCGTAACGGCACCAAGACTCTTGCAAGCCTCCCGGAAAATCAAACGCAAAAGCCCCGCAAACATGCGGCTTGCATTTTGCATGAGTGGAAAAGAGTCTTGCACACTCCACGGGCGGATCGGCCTTTTCGCCACCATCCGCGGAATTGAAAAACGACGCAACCATACGATGGCGACAACCACACTCGAGCACCCCGATGCCTTGGCCCGCAGCTTGAAGGCGATGCAGGAAACCGAAGAACTGCTGGGGGAAAAATTGGTCATCAACATGGGCCCGTCCCACCCCTCGACTCACGGGGTGCTTCGCATGATTTTGGAGTTGGACGGCGAGGTCGTCACGAAGGCGACACCTGACATCGGCTACCTCCATCGCGGCGATGAGAAAATCGCCGAGAACATGACTTACAACCAGTTCGTGCCCTACACGGACCGTTTGGATTACCTCGCTCCCATTGCCAACAATGTCGCCTACGCTCTCGCGGTTGAAAAACTCATGGGCTGGGAAATCCCGCCCCGCGGCAAGGCGATCCGCGTGATCTGCTGCGAACTCGCCCGCATTTCCTCGCACCTCCTTGGCGTGGGTTGCCTGGGCATGGATCTCGGCGCGACATCTGTCTTTCTCTACACCTTCACCGAGCGCGAAAAAATCTACAATATGGTAGAACAGCTCTCCGGCGCGCGTTTCACCACGAGCTACACCCGCGTGGGCGGTCAGACTCGCGACCTTCCTCCAGCGTTCATTGCGATGCTGCGGGATTTTTTGGTTACCTTTTCGAAGGCCTTCGAGGATGTGGACAAACTCATCACAAGAAACCGAATTTTCGTTGATCGATGCAAGGAAGTCGGCGTGATTTCCCGGGAAGACGCTATCGCCTACGGCCTCTCGGGCCCAAATCTCCGGAGCAGCGGCGTGGATCACGACCTTCGCAAGAAACACCCCTATCTCGATTACCAGAATTACGACTTCGAGGTGCCCGTCGGCACAGTTGGCGAC
>JBIPMC010000273.1:0-3220 GCA_044369345.1 Terrimicrobiaceae bacterium | reverse complement strand
CTACGACCGCTACCTCGTCCGGCTCGAGGAGATTCGCCAGAGCGTGTTGATACTCCGCCAAGTCCTCGACAAGTTACCCCCCGGCCCAATTAACTGGCACGACCCCAAAAGCACCCTCCCGGACAAAGTGTCGGTTCTTACGAAGATGGAGGAGCTCATCCACCACTTTATCGTCGCCACCGAAGGCGTCCACGCCCCCGCCGGGGAAGTCTATTTCGGTGCGGAAAACCCGAAGGGCGAGCTGGGATTCTACATTTACAGCAAAGGCGGAGGAGTCCCCTACCGCTTGAAAATCCGATCTCCCTCGTTCTGCAACATCAGCATCCTCTCAAAAATGCTGCCTGGTTCCATGGTGTCCGATGTCGTCACGATTCTCGGCTCGCTCGATCCGGTATTCGGCGAGGTGGACCGCTGATGGAATTCATCATTCGCCAACGCCCGGCATTTCCTCCCTCGCTGCGGCCCGGCAACGCAACACCATCCACACCCTGAAATGACCCTGGCAAACCTGTTATCAGAGCCTCAAATCATTCCCGAGATGGCCGCCAAGGAACGCTGGCAAGCCATTCAGGAATTGGTCGATTGCCTCGTGAAATCCGGAAAAATTGATTCCGCCGATGAGGAAGCGATCATCGAATCCATCCGGCAACGCGAGGAAACCATGAGCACCGGCATCGGCTTCGGAATCGCCATCCCACATGCCTCCTCTTCCAAGGTTGGGGATGTCGTGGCCGCCTTTGGTCGCTCATCCTCCGGCATCCAGTTCGATGCGCTCGACGGCGCCCCCGTCTTTTTCATCGTTCTCTTCGTTGTGCCGAAGGATCAATTTCAGACTCACCTGCGCACTCTCGCCACGATCGCAAAATTCCTGAACGACAAAACCGTTCGCGAGGAACTCTCAAAGGCCGAGGATGTCTCAACCATCCTGCAGGTTTTCGAAAACCGCTCCGCACGCTCCTAAAATCCCTGCGGGACGGACTCTGAAGGTTTAACCACGGAGAGCACGGAGGAGAAAAAACTGTATTAAGCAACCCGTTCTCACTTCCGACCGCGACTGTTAAAAACTGAAGACTCAAAATTGATGCCTACCCCGCGAGAACTCCTTTCTGACCGACTCCACAACGCGCTCACTGCCTGTGAACTCGACCCCTCGCGAGGTTATGTCGCTCAAGCCGCTGACACGCGTTTTGGCGACTACCAGTCGAATGCCGCCATGGTTCTGGCGAAAGAAAAGAAAACAAACCCTCGCCAAATTGCCGCTGAAATCCTCGCCAAGCTGGATCTCTCCGGCATCGCCCAAGCCCCCGAGGTCGCTGGTGCTGGATTTCTGAATTTTCGCCTCGAGGATTCCTATCTTGCCTCAGCCGTCGCCCAACTCGCCGCTGATCCCCGCCTCGGCGTGGCCCGCGCTGCCAAACCCAAGAAAATCCTCGTCGATTTCAGCTCCCCGAATGTCGCAAAGCCGATGCATGTCGGCCATATCCGCAGCACGATTCTCGGCGATTGCATCGTGCGCATCGCCCGTTTCATCGGCTATGATGTCACCGCCGACAACCACATAGGCGATTGGGGCACTCAGTTCGGCAAGGTCATCTACGGCTGGAAGCACTTCCTTAACCGCGAGGCTTTGGAAAAGGACGCCATTGCCGAACTTGTCCGACTCTACCGGGAAGTCACTCGCCTTGAGGAAACCGACGAGGACATCAAGCGCACCGCCCGCGAGGAATTGGTCAAACTCCAAGCCGGCGATCCCGAAAACCTCGCAATCTGGAAACAAACCGTCGAACTCTCCTGGCGCGAATTCGAGAAACTCTACGCCCTGCTCGACATCAAATTCGACGAAAGCCTTGGCGAAAGCGCCTACAACGATGCCCTCGCCCCGCTTTGCGCGGAACTCGCAAAACGCGGCATCGCATGCGAGAGCGATGGCGCACTTTGCATTTTCTTTCCCGAAATTCCCGCTCTCGACAACAAGCCTGCGATCGTTCGCAAGTCCGATGGAGGCTTCCTTTACGCGACCACCGACCTCGCCACGATCGACTACCGCGTGAAGCGCTGGAACCCCGATGCCATCTGGTATGTCGTCGGCGCTCCGCAGGCCCTTCACTTCCAGCAAATCTTTGCCGCCGCAAAAATGATGGGTATCAAGGGCGACCTCCGACACATCGCCTTCGGCAGCATCCTCGGCGACGACCGCAAGATCATGAAAACCCGCTCGGGCGAGAATGTCGGCCTGGCCGAGGTTTTGCACGAAGCTATTGAGCGCGCTCGCCAAATCCTCGCCGCCCGCTCTGATGCACTGCCACCCGACGAGGCCGAGTCCACCGCCCGCCTCATCGGCCTCGGTGCCGTGAAATATGCAGAACTCTCCCAAAACCGCCTGACCGATTATGTTTTTTCGTGGGACAAACTGTTGGCGTTCGAGGGCAACACTGCCCCGTATTTGCAGAACGCTTATGTCCGTATCCGCTCGATCTTCCGAAAAGCGGGCAAGCCCGCCGACACCGCCACTCAAATTCAAATCACCGATGCCGCCGAGCGAGCCCTCGCCATCAAACTCCTCCAATACGCCGAGACCCTTCCCCTCGTTCTCGAGGATTTCCGACCCAACATTCTCGCAAACTACCTCTACGAGTTGGCCAACACCTACCACTCCTTCTACGAAGCCTGTCCGGTACTGAAAGCCGAACCCGACCTGCGCGCCAGTCGCCTCCTCCTGAGCGACCTCACTGCCCATACCCTCTCCCATGGTCTAGGCCTCCTTGGCATCCGCTGCCCAGAACGGATGTAAATGGCAGGAGCAAATTCAGTTCCGGTCGCCGTGAAAATAATCCCCCAACAAACGCTGACTTTCAATTGAAATCCATTAGTCGATAGATAATCACGATACGCGCCTATCGTCACTGCTTTTCGCGCCATGCCGCAGGGGAATTATACTCAAAGCAAGGTGAAAGTTAATTAGTCGGCCCTGAAAAACATTTTAACAATCTTTCGAGGAATGTAATAGGCGCGATTCTTGCTGGGTTGGATTGCAGGCAAAACCTGCCGGTTTATTCAAAAGCTCTGCAATCCGCGTCAATGAAACCCACTTCTTCCGACACCGCTCAAACATCCTTTTTGCTTCCCGATTTGGAAAAACAGCTCGATCCGCGCCGTCTGCTTTACCGCTTGGCACAGGCCATCGACTGGAAGAGTGCGCTGGGGAACGCCGTGCGATCCG
>JBIPMC010000397.1:0-2538 GCA_044369345.1 Terrimicrobiaceae bacterium | reverse complement strand
ATTTAGAAGTTTTTAACGATAAACCGTTTAATTTCTTAGCTGACTTAGACTTTGCTTTTAGTTTTTGGATAAACACACCAATATCGCAATCTTCTGAAACATTTACATACAACCCACTATTCAATAAAAAATCTCTGGTAACTCAAGATAAGTTTTCTTCAGAAACTGGTGTTATGTTATTTAAAGAATATTCAAATACCGAACAATTTCCATTTGATATATCTATAACAAATACAACCAGTGCAAACTCTCACTCTATATTATTCGCACAGAGTTCTAATATTGAAAGAGTTGATTTGGTTTCATCACCAATAGTACCTAATGAATGGACACATGTTTTGTGTCAAAAAAGTGGCAGTGAGTATCAAATATGGTTAAATGGTCAATTGAACGTAACACAATCATATACTATAACAAATTCAATACAAAACGATAGACATTTTTTAATTGGTGGTGACGGGTTATCCTCATCATTTTCAGGTTCACTAGATGAAATAAAAGTCTTTAATAAATCACTAACATCAAGTGAGATATATTATTTAAGTGATAATAGTTTTGTAACTGGATCAGCATACCAAACATCTAAAATAGGTTCTATATTTTATGATAGAGGTTTAGCTATAATATCAGATTTTAGACCAAAATACGCAAATGCCTTTTTAGGTAAAACCGGTATATTAGACTATGAAGAAAACATATATGGTTTTGATTCCAATTTCAAAACATCAACAACATTTTATCAACATGAAATAATTTGTAGAATACCAAAAACAGAATTTAATATGACACAAAACGCTTCAACTTATACAAGGTATGATATAAAACAAAAACCAAAACAATTTGTCTCAAATACTGAGTTTAGACCATATTTTACAACTATAGGTTTATATGATGATAATGACCAATTACTTGCGGTTGCTAAATTAGCAAGTCCAATGAGAAAAAGAAAAGATATAAACACGAACATTATTATAAGGTTTGATATGTAATGAAAATAAATAAAGTTGCAATAAAAAATGGATTCAGGAGTGGATTGGAAGATGACATAAATGAATCTCTAAAAAAATCAAAAAAAAATTACGGTTATGAAACAGAAAAAATATCATATATTCAACCCCAAACAACACACAATTACACGCCAGATTTTATATTATCTAAAAAAGACGGTAAAAAATTATATATTGAATCAAAAGGCCGTTGGGTTATGGCAGATCGGTTAAAATTCGATTTAATATTTAATCAATATCCTGGTATAGATATTCGTTTTGTATTTCAAAACCCAAATGCAAAGTTGTATAAGGGTAGTAAAACAACTTATGCACAATACTGTGATAAAAAAGGTTGGGTTTGGGCAAAGAAGGAAATACCCAATGAATGGTTAAAAGAATGCTTGTAATTGTCAATAATATTTAGTATATTTGTAATATATATTATTTTCCTTAAAGTGTAGTTATGATAAATTACGATTTATTAAATCTTTTAGAAAAGGTTTTGGGTAAAGGTAGAAGAACATCTGGGAATAATTATGCTTTCTTCTCACCATTCATAACCCATTATAAACCAAAATTAGAAATAGATTTAACTGTAAATAATAATGCTGATAATCCTTGGCATTGTTGGGTTAGTAATGCTAAAGGAAGAGATATTAGGGGTTTATTTAAAAAAATAAAAAAGGTAGATAAACAAGATTATGATCAATTATATAAAATACTTGGTACTAGAAAATTATATGTAAATGATGATAACTCAAATGAATATGAAAAATTAGTTTTACCAATAGAATTTATAAGATTGTCAGATTACTCAAAAACTACAGATAAATTACTAAAAATAGAATTAACCAAAGCCATAACATATTTAAAACATCGTGGTCTAACCAAAGTAGATATTTTACGTTATGATATAGGTTATTGTTCAGATGGAAAATATGCAGGAAGAATAATAATACCTTCTTATGATTCAAATTACGAATTGAATTATTTTGTTTCAAGAACAATTTATGAAGATGAGTTATACAAACATAAAAATCCAAAAGTAAGTAAAGATGTTATTGGTTTTGAATCGTTTATAAATTGGAATGAACCTATAACATTAGTTGAAGGTGCTTTCGATGCAATAACTGCTAGATATAATGTTATACCATTATTCGGAAAAACATTATCAAATTTATTAAAAGAAAAAATACTTTTAAGAAATCCCCCAAAGGTAATTGTTGCTTTAGACAATGACGCAAAATCAGATGCATTGTATATATCTAATTATTTAATAAAAGAGGGTATAAACGTTTCAATGGTTAATATGGAAAAGAAAGATATTAATGAAATGGGATTTTATGAGTTTACAACAAAGAAAAAAAATGCTTTACCCATGGATTCGTTTGATATAATAAAAGAAAGGATAATGTATGTATAAACAGAAACTATGGACCTCAGCAATTTCAGAAGTAGAAGTTATTTTACATATTGCAGATATTCATATACGTAATTTTAAAAGGCACGATGAGTATAAATCTGTGTTTGAAAATTTATACCAATTATG
>JBIPMC010000347.1:0-2541 GCA_044369345.1 Terrimicrobiaceae bacterium | reverse complement strand
CCCGATTGTATCACCGGACGCAAAGCCGGCGAGGTCTTGAAACGCTTCGAAGATGCCGGATTCCAGATTCGCGGCTGCAAGATGTTCCGTGCCGACGCAAGCCTGTTGCGCGATCACTATGCCCACATCGCTACGAAACCTTTCTTCCCCGAAGTCGAGGCCTTCATGAGCGCCTCACCAGTCATCGCACTTGCACTCGCTGGTGAAAATGCTGTGGAGCGCATCCGCGAACTCCTCGGCCCGACCGACTCCACCAAGGCGGCGAAAGGCACAATCCGCGGAGACTTCGGCCAGACTGTGATGAAAAACATCGCACACGCTTCCGATAGTCGCGATAACGCCCAAATCGAGCTGAAGCGCTTTTTCAAAGACGGCGAGATTTTCGACTATGTGATGTCGCTTTGAGTCCCTCCGCGAATTATTCAGCGGGCATCTGACGAGGAACGAGAGAAAATTCCTGATTGAGCTTGGCGATCTGCTGAGGCGGCAGGTAACCGCGCCAGTTGCTGCCTGGATAAATCACGCTCTGGCGACCAATCAACGAGCCAGGGCTGAGAACGGCATTGCAACCGATCTCGGCTTGATCGCCGACGATGGCTCCAAATTTTCGCAATCCGGTAGGAATCCGTCCCCCAGGGCCATGAATGGTGACCGGCGCCTTGTCGAGCCGGACATTCGATAATATCACGCCAGCGCCGAGGTGCGCTTCGAAACCGAGGATCGAATCACCGACATAGTTGAAATGCGGAATCTGCGCCTTGTCGAAAACGAGGCAGTTTTTGAACTCACAGGAATTTCCGGCCACGACACCGTCTCCCAAGATTACATTTTCGCGGATATAGCAGCCGTTTCGAATTTCACAGTTTTCGCCGATCCATGCCGGGCCTTTTACCATCGCGCCTTGCTCGATGACGGTATTTTTTCCGACAAACACCGCCCCGCTGACAAAGGGCTTGCCGATGAGACGGCCTTGGATGCCGGGCTTCATGCGGAATTTGAGGTAAGCGCCGATTTTCGGCAGAACATCCCAGACATGCTCGGCATTCTCAAATAGCGCGCGGTGCTCGCAGTGGCTAAGGTCGAAGAAGTCGTCGATGGGATACATAAAATTAATGGTTTGGGGCCGTAGCGCGCGGGGCGGGTGAGAGCTTTTGACCATCCTTGGTGTCTTTCACCATCCAGCCCATGGCGAGAATTTCGTCGCGGAGGGTGTCGCTGAGCTTCCATTCCTTCGAGGCACGGGCCTTAGCACGGCGAGTCAACAAGGCCTCCACGGCCTCGGAGATTTTTTCGACATCCGGCTCGAAGGCCAAAACGGAATTCACACCGGCGAGCCATTTTTGAAGTGTGCGCGCCTCGGCGGAAGAAAGTGCGCCCTCGTCCATTTTGCGGTTGGTGAGGCGGATGGTTTCAAAAACCGAAGCCAGTGCGGCGGAGATATTGAGATCGTCATCCAAAGCCTCACCGAAGGCTTCCAATCCATCGACAGGACTTTCGACGGATTCCGAGCCTGCGGTTTCATGGAGTCGCGCCGACCACTCGTCGAGACGCTGCAGCGCGCTTCGTGCCGCAGCGAGCCCCTCAAAGGTGAAGTTCAGCGGTTCGCGGTATTTCACCGAGATCAGCGCATAGCGGACCTCGCGGCCGGACCAGCCTTTTTCCATCAGATCGCGCAGAGTGAAAAAATTCCCCGCGCTTTTGGCCATCTTCGAGCCCTCCACCTGCAAATGTCGGCAATGCATCCACAGGCGGACAAATTTTTTCCCAGTGCAACATTCGCTCTGGGCGATCTCGGCCTCATGGTGCGGGAAGATGTTGTCCTCGCCGCCGCAGTGGATATCGAGTTCCGGACCGAGAATTCCCGTGGCCATGGCACTGCATTCGATGTGCCAACCAGGCCGCCCCCTACCCCATGGGCTGTCCCAGCCGACATCGCCATCAGCCTCGTCCCACGCCTTCCAGAGCGCGAAGTCGCCGACATTTTCCTTGCCGTATTCGTCGTTGCGCACGCGGACGCCGTCGCGCAAATCCTCGAGATTGAAGTGGGCCAAGTTGCCGTAATTTGGAAACGACCGGATTCGAAAATAAACTGAACCGTCCTCGGCGCAGTAAGCATGGCCTTTATCGACAAGCGTCGAGATCATCGAAATCATTCGCTCGATGTGGACCGATTCGGTCGCGGCGGGAAAATGGTTCGCCCGTTTGATGCGAAGGCTGTCGAGGTCGTCGAAGAACGCCTTTTTGAAGGGCGCTGTGAAATCCGCGAGAGGCAAGCTGGCCGCACGGCAGCCGCGAATCGTCTTGTCATCCACATCCGTAAGATTCATCGCACGGTCCACGCGAAACCTACGGAACTCCAGATGCCGCTGGAGCAAGTCCTCGAAAACATAAGCCCGAAAATTCCCGATGTGGGCAAAATTATAAACAGTGGGTCCACAGGTGTAGAGGCGAACCACACCCGGCTCGCGAGTTGAGAA
Organism: Terrimicrobiaceae bacterium; assembly: GCA_044369345.1. Lineage (GTDB taxonomy): Bacteria > Verrucomicrobiota > Verrucomicrobiia > Chthoniobacterales > Terrimicrobiaceae > UBA967. The sequence continues at coordinate 64 of JBIPMC010000347.1, read as the reverse complement.
ATCCTCGATTTGGCGGGTCAGCGTGTTGAAAAAACGAATCGGCATGGACACGAAAGTAAAGAGG
>JBIPMC010000396.1:0-2546 GCA_044369345.1 Terrimicrobiaceae bacterium | reverse complement strand
TTCCTCGTAAGCAAAATTTGTGTCATGTATAATTACATATTTACAATCAAATTTATTTAAAATATAATTTGCAATGTCACCTCTTACATGAAATCCACCATCAACTAAAACTGCGTCAAAATTATGAGATTCAAATAAATTATCTATTTTAGTTAATAATTCTTTGGGTAAATTTGGCACATAATCTTGAAACCCAATCTCCCGCCAAAATACTAATTCACTGTCCCAATTATGTCTTTCCTTATATTTGGTACTTGCGTCAATATACCAATTTACCAAAGACGGTTCATTGCTATCTATTAATTCATACGAATAGACATATTTAAATTTATTTAAGAGATAATCAGTGCCATCACCTAACCCAAATTCTAATATAGATAATGCATCTTTATTTGGAATGAACAAATCTAAGGCACCAGTCCAATCTGTATAGCTAGGTGTATCATCTTGTGTGTATAATCTCCATAGTGATATATTCCTTTGTGATAACTCTGTAAAATCTTCTCGATTGAACCACGCAGTATCGTGCCATTGATGATATACTAATTGAGAATCTTCTATTCGTATCTCTATATTATTTTTTCTGAGAGATGATATAAACATATTATCGTCACACCATATACCTTCGGCAAACCTGTTATCAAAACCACCAACTTTCCTTAAATCATCAGCATGTATCGCTGCACAAAAATTATATGGATCTGATCTAAATTCACTGTGACAATACCATTCAGAGTTATCAAGATTTAACGTACTTAAATCCAAATTTGGTTGTATAGCTTCCGATGATTCTTTTGATAGACTTAAAGCACCCATTGCAATATACTGATTTTTACCTAAATTATTAATAACATAATCTATAATATTTGTTGTATGTAGACACTCTGCATTTTGTATTATTACTTTATTACCACTTATAAAATTAAAAGCTGCATTAGACGCAATCGCAGGATTCACCCACCATTTATTTTTAGTAGCTACGGATATTAATTTAATATCCAAATCAAAAGATTCAAAATCTTCATATCTTAAAGGTAGATCACTCACGTCATCAACTATTATTATCTCAGTTAATTCTTTAGAATTAGGCTGTTTTTCTATACTACGTAATGTGTTCATTAGTTGATTTTTTCTATTGAAATGTGTCATGCAAATACTTATTTCTTTTTTCATACCATATGCCTCTTAAAATTTATAATTAAACATCGTTTACATCATCCCAATCGAAAAATCTTTCTTGCTCTTCTTTTTTCTTTTGTTCTTGTTGTTTGATTCTCTCTTCCAATCTTCTACGGTATCTGCCGTCTCTTGGTCTTCTTTCACCATACCAAGGTAGTTTAGATGATGTACCATAAGTCCAACCTTGATAAGATGTTGATGGTGTTCTTACTAAATTAAAATAACAATTAAAACAAAGTAATCTTAAATTATCCAATTTAGTATTTCGCCAGTTGTTATCGATGAAATCAATCAGTAGGGGATAGTTACCGTCTGTCATTCTTGGTTCATTCCATCCACATGCAGCACATTCACATGGAACCCAACCCGATAATAATAAACGTTTACGTAATTTTTTACTATCATATCCTGGATATTTTCCATCCAAAATATCTTCCAATCTTTCTTTATAACCCTTATTACAATCAAATGATTTACCAACCCAATGGCTTCCTTTCTTGGGTTTATTCAATTGCATACCTACTTTCTTATGTAGTTCAAATAAAGTTTTACCAGTTTCACTATCCGTGTACATCTTAGCATACTTTCTATATGTACGATAATCTATATTTAAAAATCTGGCTGCACTTTTATTACCAAAAGAGTTTTCCATCGCATATCTAATCTGCGATTCTGTTAATTGTATAGGTGGTCTACCTGCATGTTTTTCCATAACAAAAATATTAATCCCATGGTTCCGTAGATGATGTCCATAATATCATGCGTAATTTATTGGTTAATTCCATAGACGCATTACTCAATATTGGTTTAGTTAAATCACAAAATGGTAATAATGTATCCATTCGTTTACCGTCAATTACATCTACCATAATATTTATAAATTCCACAACGGTTTCATTTTTGTGAATTTGTTTAATAAAAATATCTAATAAGTCTTCATGTAAACTATAAGATATAGCATCATGCTTATAGTAAATCTTATTAATATAGTCTTTACATTTTTTTAATCGTTTGATTTCTTCTTCTGTTGTATTTAACCAAATAGATAAGTGTTCTTTTTTTATCATAACATTCTTAATATAACTAATAATAAATATGTTGTTAAATTGTTTTTAGTGAGAATATATGTGGTTTAGACCACTTACTAATATCAGTGTAGGTATGTATCTCTAATGATTTCAAAGACTGATATTTGGTATTTAATTCAATATGAACCTCGTATTCATCTTTGAGTCCTTCAAATAAATCAGTGTGGTCGTTATAACCAATTACTTCAGAATAAATCTCCACATCGTCATTATCTTTTACTTTCATATGCCAAAAGGTTATATCATCGCCACGTGTTATCAATGAACCATCCCATGTTA
>JBIPMC010000346.1:0-2548 GCA_044369345.1 Terrimicrobiaceae bacterium | reverse complement strand
AGGAATTGTCTGAACCCGCGATCGTCAGCACGACAGCGGGGCGGGCACCCGACTTGGGGAAGCTTGATTTCATCGGCTGGAGTCCATAGTTCTTCACGGTTCAAATTTTACCGCATTTTTTATGATTCAGATTCTTCGCAAAAACCAGCGCGGCCTCATGCTTCTTGTTGCGTTCATAACGATCGTGGCATTTGTTTTTCTCTATAACACGACGCAGTTGGACGAGCTGGCATCCGTTCGCGACCCAAGCATCTACGGAAAAGCTCTCAACCCCGCCGCCATCGAGCGCCAAGTCAAAAACTACCACCTCACCAGCGCGCTGGGGCAGTTCGACCTCCTGGAAAAACTCGGAGGCACCTTGCCCGATCAGGGAATGGCGATCACGCAGTTCGTCTGGAACCTTCTTGTCCTTCAGCACCAGTCGAAGGAACTCGGCATCGAACCCACCGACGACCAAGTAGCGGACAAGATCAAATCGATCCCGGTTTTTCAAAACAACGGGCAGTTCGACCCCGCGAAATACTCCGCATTCGTGAGCGAACAATTGGCGCCGCGCGGCTTCACCGAGCGCCAACTCGAAGAGGTCATGCGCGACTCGCTCCGCCTCGAATCGATCTCGAAAATCGTCGAGTCTCCAGCGGCCCTCGGTGACTCCGAAATCCAGTCCATGTTGCGATTTTTCCAACCCGTCAGCGCGACCTGTGTGAAGTTCAAAAATGACGAGGCCGCTGCCGAAGTGACGGTATCGCCGGGGGAAATCGCAGCGTTCCACAAAGCCAACCAAAACGCCCTCATGGCCGACGAGACCCGCACGGTCCGTTGCGCTGTTTTTGAACTTCCCGCCGAACCGAAACTGGAAGGCAAAGCCAAGGTCGAGGCTCTCCAAAAACTCGCCAACACCGCCAGCGCCGTGGCCGCGAGGGTCGGCGAAACAGCCAGTTCTTTCGAGTTGGCTGCGACTGAGGCTCGTGCGCCAATCAAAAAACTCTTAGCCTTTGATCGCACTGGCGCAGCTAAAGCGGGAAAGCAACAACCTGTCTCCGACGATGCCGTACGCGATATCGCCCCGGCGGCATTCCTGCTCTCAAAGCCTGGCCAAGTTTCCGACATTGTGCAGTCTGGCAATGCTTTTTACATCGTGGAGTTGGTGGAAGCCGCCCCGGCGCGTCCCCTCACCCTCGACGAGGCCAAATCTCAAATCGAAACTGCCATCCGTGCTCAAAAGGCCTCTCAGCTTTTTGCCGCATCAGCCAATTCCGCCTACAATACCCTCGCCGCCGCTGTGGCCTCGGGAAAATCCCTCAAGGAAGCGGCTGAAGCCCAAAAACTCGAAACCGTGGAACTCCAAGCGCTCATCCCCGCCGCCGAGTCCACCTCCCGCATCGACCAAATCCTCGCCGCCGCCACGATGATTCTGAAGGACGGTGAACTCTCGAAACTCGAGCAGGCGCCATGGGGAGCTTTTGCCATCCAACTCCACAATCGCGGCCCGGTGGACGAGAAACTCTCCAACGAGCGCAAAAAGGAATTGCGCGAAACGATGCTCCAAGGCAAACGCGACATCCTTTTCGCGGAGTGGTTGCGAGTTTCCCGTGAGGCGGCACGCATCACGATGCCCGGTGCGAACCAAGGTTGATGGATTCCGAAAAGGAAACCCTCTTCGACGAGGCCACCGGCGACATCGCGGTGGGTGAACTCGGGGCGGCGGTTGAAAAATACCGCCGCTGTGTCGAACTCGATCCCGATTTTTTCGATGGATGGCACGCCCTCGGCATGGCCCTGATGAAAAACGGCCAATACCCTGAAGCGATTGAGGCCGGCCTCCGTGCTACCGAACTCGACACGCAGAGCCAAATCGCGTGGACCAGCCTTTCGCTCTGCTATGTCCGCAACCACCAAATCAAGGAGGCCGAGGCCGCCGCTGCGAAGGCCCGGATTCTCTCTTGGGGCGGAAAAATTAGAGACAACCTACCATGAGCAAGACATTCTTCATCACCACCGCCATTGACTATACAAACGGCGCGCCACACATCGGCCACGCTTACGAAAAAGTTCTTACTGATGCCATCGCCCGCCACCGTCGATTGCGCGGGGAGCCCGTTTTATTCATGACCGGCGTTGATCAGCACGGCCAGAAGGTCCAGCAATCCGCCGCGAAGCAGGGTGTGGAACCCTCAGCCTTTGTCGCCAACATCACCAAGATCTTCCTCGCCCTCTGGCAAAAACTCGACATCCGCTACGACGCTTGGGCCGCTACGGTTGAGGACACCCACAAACGCTGCGTCCAAGGCATGCTCCAGCGGCTTTGGGACGAGGGGCAATTCTACAAAGCAACCCAGCGCGGCCACTACAGCGTACGCCAGGAACAATTCCTCACAGAAAAGGAACGCGGCCCCGATGGCGAGTTCGGTCCCGAGTGGGGCGAGGTTGTTTTGATCGAAGAGGAGAACTACTACTTCAAACTCGCCGAGCACCGCCAATGGCTTCTCGATCTGATCGACAAACGATCCGCTGCCGAAGCGCCCCTCGTCGTCCCTGATTTTCGCGT
>JBIPMC010000355.1:0-2548 GCA_044369345.1 Terrimicrobiaceae bacterium | reverse complement strand
ATAGCGATCGCACCCTCTGGATTGAATGCCAGAGGGTGCTATTAACCATTAAGACTCCCGTTGGCTTTAAGTAGGCGATCATGATCGCATAGCCAAAGCAACCCATCTATATATTCAGTTAATCAAATACTCAACACCCCTTTATCCGCAAGATGATAAAAGGGTTTATCTTGTCAATCAAGCCGACCGATAAGTTTTGGTTCTATACCAGAGAATGCTTTGAACCGATCTAAAATTACAGTGCAGTATTGTGGCGATAACTCAAATCCGTAAACTGTGCGATCACCTTCCATTTTTTGCGCTGCGATTATTGATATACCTGAACCGAGAAATGGATCAAATATTAAATCATCGGGTTGACCATATTTTTCAAATACCCATTCACATAGCGCGACGGGTTTTTGTGTTGGGTGTACTCGTTTTTCGTGTTCACCTTCTCTTATCATGCCATTCCATAGTTGACGATAAATTCTAGTCACCCCAGACATATTAGTCCAACACATCTCACAGTCAGCAAAAGTATTTTCTATTCCCGTATCGCACCGCTTATCCCAAATAACCCAACAACTAGACGATGGAAGAATATCAGAATACCAATTCGCACCCCACCAAAAATGCTTTCCAGTTAGTTTGCTACAAAGGGAAAAACCTCTGAGTGCGGTGTCTCCGGTGTCATCCCCAATAACGGGTTTATAACTTCCCTTTTTCGCTAAACTACCCTCAAATATTGCGCCAACCATTTCTTTTTTAACCAGATTCATTCCATAGGGAACATCACTCCAAACCATCCCCACATCCCCAAACTTATCCCCCAACAAAGCCCTAACATTCCCTTCAATAGTAGAATCACCGCAGCTTATTCGGTGGCGACCCAGCGCCCAAATTTCACCCAACTTAACCCTAGATTCAATTTCATCTACCTTGTCCAGAAGTTCGGCAATTTCTTCCTCGTTTTCTTCCTCTTGCTGTTCAGTCGAGTCAAACCCTTCACCCTTGCCCAACTGTTCCAATAATTCATTTAATTTATAATCAGGGAAAAACTCACTCAGATCAACTTCCTGAACTAAATCATTTAAAAGATCAAAATCCCATGTTGAGAAATCCGAGGCGGTATTATCAGCGATCGCATATTGTTTCCAATCCGACTCTGATAACCCCTTACGCTTAACAGCAACAATCGTATTACCATCGGCTTCTACAACCAAAACCTTCTCAATCCCTAATTGACCCGCTTCCTCAAAGGTTCCATTCCCCGCCCGGACAACATCATTTTCATCAATAACAATGGAACGGCAAGCCCCAAACTGTTCTAAGGATTTGGAAATCACCTTAGCTGATAACGGCGTTCTTTTCCGTGCATTATTCGGATCGGGAGTTAGTTTGCTGATATCTGTCTCAGTAATTTTAGGTTTAGTCATGAGTTTTTGTGGTGACGTTTAATTTGTTAATTCTAACTTGGAATTATACTTGGATCAATCTAGCAACTTCTTTATTCCTTGTGCAAACCGCCCAACGGATAAAAGACAATACTATTCCTATAGCCACCTTTCTTTGTGGGCAGAATAGGTGTGACTCCGTGTAAGTTTGCCCATGCCGGATAGCAGATCATCGATCCGTCAACATTGTCAAAAACCAAATCGTAGTCTGGCACATGAAGATTTCCACCGTTGGCATTTTCTTTTTTAGAATAGATAACATTTACCGTATTTTTTAGATTCCTGTTATCTTGGTGATAATTGGCAGCTATATTATAATTACTAATTGAGCTAGTAAATAAATCTCCAAACCTAAACTTTTTTAAAACATTTTCCTCTATTGTTTTTTTCTGAATAAAATATTGTTCTGGCATAATATCTTTAATCAAATTCTCTGATAGTTTTGCTAATACTATCATTCCCTTAATAAAAGCAGATGCCGAACTCTTTAAATGAACCTGACTTATTGAATTAAAAGGTCTTCTTTGGTGGGGTTTGGCAGGAACAGCTCCGATTATTACAGATTCCTGTTCAACACTACTATATTCCCACGCTCCCGTCTCACTCTTGGTTCCTAGAGGTAAACGTCTGTACATTGTTGATTTAGGTACTCTTTTACTTCTTAATTCTTTGTTGCAATACCCCAAAACATCATTAACATCATTCGGTAAACTTCTGAGATAAAATCCAACCTTGTTCCCATCAGAATCAAGAAATAAAGTTGAGTCAATTACATTCGGAATTAGCTCTGGCGGGTTGTCATTTCTTTTGTAGCCGTGTTCTACAACTACTAATCTTTGCTCTTTCATTGGTACTAATTGCTAGTTAATTTTCTATTATAAAACATCTTTTAGTGCAGATACCAAAATAACACCAATATCTTCTCCTTTTTTCTTTGCTGTGTCATAAAGTTTTTTTGCTTCGTCGTACTTATCGGCAGGAAAATCAATAATTATACTTCTCTTGACGTTTGAGTTAAAATTTTCTGCTGTTGCATCTATATCCTCATCATCCATATTGATATAATCAGGGAAAACATTGATCCCTTCGTTCTTGCTACCCCCTAACTGTTC
>JBIPMC010000056.1:0-8650 GCA_044369345.1 Terrimicrobiaceae bacterium | reverse complement strand
CAACGCCAACGCCAACGCCAACGCCAACGCCAACGCCAACGCCAACGCCAACGCCAACGCCAACGCCAACGCCAACGCCAACGCCAACGCCAACGCCAACGCCAACGCCAACGCCAACGCCAAGAACTCCCCAGTGAAAAAACTAGGTCTTATCGTTTTGTCGTTCGCTGCGGTCTGCGGTTGGGCATTTGCTGAAAACCCTAAACCCAAACGCCCGAATGTCCTTTTGGTAATGACCGATGACCAAGGCTTTGGCGACGCGGGATTCCAAGGCAACCCCATCCTGAAAACTCCGAATCTCGATGCTCTCGCGGCCTCGAGCGTTCGTTTCACAGATTTCTTGGCCAGCCCGACCTGCTCGCCCTCGCGCGCGGCATTGATGACCGGTCGGCACGAGTTCCGCTCGAGCATCACCCACACGATCGAGGGCCGGAATATCCTGCAACTTGGAGTGCCGACGATGGCGGATGCGTTTGCGAAAGCGGGCTACCGCACGGCGATTTTTGGAAAATGGCACCTTGGCGATCCCCATCCCTTCCATCCGCTCGACCGTGGGTTCCAGCACGCCCTCATCCTCGGCGGCGGCGCCACAGCCCAGACGCCGGATTTTTGGGGAAACACGATGTTCGACCCGCACATGCAAGAGAACGGCGAGTGGAAGCCCTTCCAAGGCCACATGACCCATGTTTTAGTGCAAGAATCGCTCAAATGGATTCGCGACGGTAAGCAGCCCTGGTTCTGCTACCTCCCCCTGAACGCGCCGCATGTCCCCCTCCAAATCGGCGAGGAATGGATCAAGCCCTACCGCGACGCCGGCCTGCCGGAGAGCCTCGCCAAATTCTACGGCATGATCGCCAACATCGATGCCGAGCTTGGCCAAATGCTCGCCGAACTCGCAAAGGACGGACTCATGCACGAGACGATCGTGATTTTCCTTGGCGACAACGGCTCCGCGCTGGGTGGCTCGCCGCGACCCGAGGATTTCAATGGCGGCCTGCGCGGCACCAAGGGCTGCGCCTACCAAGGCGGCGTGCGCGTTCCCGCCGTGTTTTCATGGCCCGGCCACTTTCCGGCCGACCGCACCGTGAACACTCTCGGATCGCTCTACGACATCCTTCCCACCCTCGCCCAAGCCTGTTCGCTGGATCTCTCAGGCTTCCCAAAAACCGACGGCGTCTCGCTTTTGCCGATCCTGCTCGCCGGAAAACAGCCCGCCGATTGGCCTGATCGCATCGTGCCGACCCATGTGGGCCGCTGGCACTCGGGAACTCCCGAGGACCAGATCGGTCTCAACTCCTCCTCCGTCCGCAACCAGCGCTACAGCCTCGTCAACGGAAAAGAACTCTACGACCTGCAATCCGATCCAGGCCAAAAAAATGACATCGCCGCCGAAAATCCTGAAATCGCCAAAACCCTGCGACAGGCTCATCAGGATTGGTGGAACTCCATTCGCGATGAAGCCCTAGCCATCCAGCCTTTCCCGATCGGCCTCCCCAGCCACAAGACTATTGATCTGACCTGCATGGATTGGCAGCCCAGCCACGCCACGAAAGAGGGCCTCTCGCCCGGCGCTTGGGAACAGGAGAATTTGCTCGGCTGGCAGGAGGGGAAAAAAAATATGGGGAGGGATGGAGCCATCGGCGGCTGGTTGGTGGATGTGAAAACTCCCGGAAAATACACACTCGAATTGCGGCAGCGTCCGCCCGAGGCAACCGATCCGAAGCCGTTCGCCAAGGGTGAGGCGCGCTTGGACATCGCCGGAAAAATCATCAAGACCGACATCCCCGCAGGCACCGAATGCGTTCGCATGGAGGTCGAGCTTCCTGCCGGCGAGATTTTTCTGGAACCCGTCATCGACGGCCAACGGCCCTCAGGCCTTCCGCAGGGCGCGTATTTCTGCCGTGTCCTTTCCTGTGAAGCGAAGTAAGAACCCCTTTTTTCAAAACAAACCCATGACAAAACATCAGGCATACAAAGGCATCCACTCCTCGTGGATGGAGAGTGCAGCATTCGACTGGCGGGACGCCTCGCCACTTGGCAACGGCTCGCTCGGCGCGATGCAATTCGGCGGCCTCGCCCACGAACGCATTCTTTTCAACCACGAGCGCTACTTTGTCGGCGCGGTCTCGCCGGATCTTCCCGAAAGCTCCCACTTGCTCGCTGAGGTCCGCCGCCTGCTTGATGCCGGGGATTTCGGCACCGCGAACGATATCTACCGCCGCGCTTGGCGCGAACTCGGCTACATCGCCGACAGCGCGCACTACCTGCCCGGGCCTGTTTTGAATATCCGCCGCGAAATTCCCGGCGCGTTCCGCGGCTACCGCCGCTGGTTGGATTTCTCGAAAGGCGTCGCTGGAGTGGATTGGGATCTCGACGGTCGGCATTACCAGCGAACTGCCTTTGTTTCTGCGCCCGATAATTGTGTTGTCTTCAATCCCTGCGAAGAAGGCGGAGCGCCGCCGGAGATGACACTGTGGTTCACCCCACAGGATCTCGCGGAAGCCATTGACCACACCGATCGCCAGCAACCCCTGAACATCCGCCAGACCACGACCTTCGGCCCGGGCTGGATCGCCTCGCGTTTCGATGGCCCCGAGGAGGCCTCCTGTACTGTGATCGCGCATTGGGGCGACCTCGCCTCCTCGCGTGTCGGCGGCCACTCCGTGCGCGTCACGCCGAAGCCCGGTTGTCGCATCGTCGCAAACATGCTCATCGCTCCAACGCCGGAGCAGTTGAAAGCCGAAACCGAGCGCCTCGCCGCACTCGTTACCCGCACCGACCTGCAAGCACGCCACGAGGCAATCCACGCCGAACGCTACGGTCGCTGCGTTCTCAATCTCGATGTGGATGGCTCGGACCTTTCGAACGACGAGCTTTTGATGAAAGCCTACCGCGGAGATGTCCCCGACGCACTCCTCGCGCGCTTGGCAAACTTCGGCCGCCACCTGCTTATCTCCTCGGCCACCAAAGGCACCCTGCCACCGAACCTCCAAGGTATCTGGAACGGCAACTACCTCCCGCCGTGGTGGTGCACCTTTTTCTTCAACGAAAACTTACAGATGGCCATCTGGCCTGCCTTGCCGGGCGGCTTGCCCGAGTGCGTCGAGGGCGTTTTTGATTTGCTCGAGGAGCGGATGGACGACTTCCGTACGAATGCGAAAAACATGTTCGCCTGCCGCGGCATCCTCCCGCCGCTCTACATGTCGCCCGAGTGCGGCTTGAAGAAAAACCTCCAGGCGCATGTGCAATTCTGGACCGGAAGCGGCGCCTGGCTCGCCCAGATTTATTTTGATTACTGGCTCCACACCGGCGACCGCGAATTTCTCGCCAAGCGCGCGATCCCCTTCATGCGCGAAGTCGCTTGGTTCTACGAGGACTTCCTCGTCGAGGGCAAAGACGGCCTGCTTCACAGCTACCCGGGCAATTCGCCGGAAAACCACCCGCTCGGCCATGTCACCGCGAAGGGCCACCCCGCGCGCATCTGCGTGGACGCCACGATGGATTTCGCACTCGTGCGCGAGCTTTTGGGCAACCTCATCGAAGCCGTCCGCCTCGTCGAAGGCAGCGACAGCGAGGACACCAAGCGCTGGCAGGGCATGCTCCAAAAGCTCCCGCCTTACCGCGTCAACGAAGACGGCGCGATCGCCGAATGGGTGGACCCGCGCCAAAAGGACAACTACCACCACCGCCACCTCTCGCACCTCTACCCGCTTTTCCCGGGCTTCGAGATCACGCCCGACAACACCGAGCTTTTCGAGGCCTGCCGCATCGCGGTGGAAAAACGCCTCGTCGTTGGCCTCGCAGACCAAACAGGTTGGTCGCTCTCGCACATGGCGCACATTTACTCGCGACTCGGCAAACCCGGCCGCGCCTTGCAATCCCTGCAACTCCTCTGTCGCTCCGTTGTCGGCGTGAACCTCTTCACCGCCCACAACGACCTTCGCGACATGGGCATTACCATGGACTACCGCAAAGGCCCGCGCCCGCTCGTGCAGACCGAGGCGAACAATGGCATCACCTCGGCCGTCTACGAAATGCTCGCGCTTTCAACGCCCGGCACGCTCCGCTTGCTCCCGGCCCTGCCTTGGAGTTGGCGCCACGGCAGCTTGAAAGGCATGCGCCTGCGCGGCGGCGGTGCCCTCGACCTCGAATGGGATCGCACCCAAGGCTGGTGGCGCGCCCGTTTCACCGGGGAAAAACGGCGAGTCCTCTTTGGCAATGATCGCGGCAAGAGCCTCGAACTCCCAACCGAGACCGTCGAAACACCCGATGGCGTCTTCCACAAACTCGAAGGCGTGTTCCACGAATCCGGCTTCGCGGGATCAATCTAAAACCGAATTGCCAAGCCCCGGCAACGGGGCTTAGCTCCTCGTCCTCAACACCTCACCCCTGCATCCTATGGATTACACGCTTCACTGGCTCGATTACGCGGCCATCGTCTTCATGCTCGTTGCCAGCGTCGGCATCGCCGTATATTTCACGAAATCCGGCGGCAAGGACATGGAATCGTTCTTCGTTTCCGGTCGTTCGCTCCCGTGGTTTGCGGCAGGCGCATCGCTCACTGCCACGAGCTTTGCGGCGGACACGCCGATCTGGGTCACAGCTCTCATCCGCGAGCATGGCCTCCATTTCGTGTGGCAATTCTGCCTGCCGTTCACCGGTGCGGTTCTTACGGCGGTTTATTTCGGCCGCCGCTGGCGCCGCATGGCATTCCTCACCGATGTCGAACTGGTCGAGGCCCGCTTCGGGGGAGGATTTGCCAGCTTCCTGCGAGGATTTGGCGGAGCATTTGGCGCGCTCGTGATGTGCCCGCTGACTTGTGGTTGGGTCATCAAAGCGATGGAAACCATATCACGCGAGGCGCTCGGCTTCCCGCCCGAGATGCGAATTTATGTGACGATTGGAGTCGTTGTCATGGCGATCATTGTTTCGACCTTTGGCGGCCTCTCTGGCGTGGTTTACGCCGACTTTTTCCAACTCATTTTTGCGGTCTTTGGCACTGTTCTCCTCGCGGTGATGTCCGTTATCGCCGTCGGCGGTCCGGCCGTCATGGTGGAGAAACTACACGCCATCAGCCATTGGTCGGGCAACAACCTCGACCTCATCCCGACGATCGGCTCCGAGCCGGGCCAACTGCCGCTCTGGGACCTTGTGACTTTTGTTTTGCTCGGCATCAGCATTGCGATCGGCGGCGGCTACAACGCCCAGCGCCTCCTTGCCTGCAAAGACTCCCGCCATGCGAGCGGCGCCCAGCTTCTCCACACCATCTGCTATTACGCGCTCATGCCCTGGCCTTGGATCGTTGTGGCCCTTTGCTCGATGATTCTCCTGCCCCACATCCCCGACGCCGATCAGGGCAGCGCCTACCCGAAAATGGTAATGATGATCCTGCCCGTCGGACTCCGTGGCATTCTGGTTGCCGCGCTGCTGGCAGCCTTCATTTCCACGATCACCACGCTGTTTAACTGGGGGTCGTCCTATTTGATGAACGATGTATTTCGCCGCTTCATCAACAAGGATGCCTCCGAGGGCACCTATGTTGTGATGGGCCGATTCGCCACCGTGCTCATCGCCGCAGCCGGGGCCTACATCTCGCTCAAGGCCGACTCGATTCTCCAACTCCTCTCCCTCTCGTATGTTCTCGGCGCGGGCGGCATCATCATCGCCTTCTCCCAATGGTTCTGGTGGCGCCTCAACCGCTACGGCGCCATGGCGGGTTTCTTTGTGGGTTGGTTCGTCCTTTTCGGAATGCTGGTCTTTAAAATCTTCGACGCCCCGATGGCCGCGCTACTCAACCTTCCGGACACCGTTACCTTTTCCAGCTCCCAAATCATCACTGATGCGGGCAAGACGCTCATCGACACCTCGACCTATGACGGCGTGGTCTTTTCCACAGCCGCCTCGCTCACTGGCGCTCGAATGCTTTTCGCGCTCGTGACAGTCACGGCATCCGTTTTCATCGTTACCATGCTCACCCCGCCGGAGCCGATGGAAGGCCTGAAAAAATTCCTCCTCATGGCGCGACCGTTCCCGTTCGGCTGGAAGCCTGTGATCCGCCAACTCGGCGAACCCTACGACCCCGTGGAAAGTTTCGGCCGCACCATGCTCTCGTGGGCGATCGGCATGGTCATGGTCATGGCCCTGATCTACGGAATCGGCGAGCTCATCATCGGCAAAACCTGGCTCGGCTTGGCCTGCCTCGGTGTTTCTGCGATCACTCTGGTGTGGACGCTCGTGCGCTTCAAGCAGGACTACGAGCATGAGCTCAAAGCCTACGGCAAACATCCCTGAGGTTTCCTTTCGCAAATGAGGGCGGGTTTTTTAAAAAACGGCCTGATCACGCTCACGGCGCTCCCGTTTTTTCTGACCTCGTGCGCGACCAACAAGACCTCGGTCACTCCCAAATCCTCCCCGCGCTACGAGTGGACGAATGAGCACATGCAAGTCGGCGTGCGCTGGCAACCGTTCGGCCTCCCCGGCAACGACGCCTACGACGCCACCCGCCCGGTCATCGCGCGCGACAGCAGCTATGTGCAGTTTTGGGTGAGCTGGGCGCAGGCCGAACCGGAGCAGGAAAACACCGACTACGCGCGGCACATGTCTCATTACTTGAAGACGATCGATTGCGCCGTCGACGCCTGCGTGAAGCGCGGTCTCAAGGTCGAACTCATCTTTTGGCATTGTCCGGCCTGGGCCTCGCAGAGCGGTAACGCCGGCCCATGGAAACCTAATCCAGGCGAATACCCTGCCTTCGTCACCCGCATCGCCCGGCACTTCAAGGGCCGCGTGGAATCCTACCAACTCCATCATGAAGCGAATCTGAAAAGCATGATGGAGGACGGTGACATCGACTTCCTCATCTCCGAAATCTTCATCCCCGGTGCGAAGGCCATCCGCTCCGTCTACCACCAAAACCCCGCCCAGCCCGTCCTGATCTCTCCCGGCGGAACCTCTCCCTGCGAAGCCTGCGCCAACCTCGCCGGCCTGAAAGGCAAGGGCGCCGTGGCACTCGAGGATTTCTATGAACGCTTGGCCTCGAGCCGCCAACTCATGAACCTTGTGGACTCGCTCAACCTCAATGTCTCTGACCAGCTCAATGGCTTCGGAATGATGGACGGGGCGTTGGTGAAATCCGTCTGGGACCACTACGATCTCGTTCGCGCCAAGCTCAACAAGCACGGCTACCCATCAAAGGGCGTTTTATCCTCAGAGTCTTGGATCGTTTGGGACAAATCCGGTTGCGCCGCCGATGTGAATGGCGACCGCCTGATCAACGAGCGCGACGCCTACGACAAAACCATCACCATACTCGGCAAGTGCCTCGAGCGCGGGCTTAATACCATCAACCTTCCGTGGTCCGACAACGAAAGCCCTTGGTCGATGGGCCTCACCAAGCGCCGCGACTACAATGGCCGCATCAAAAAGCTCAACCCTCAAATCGTCATTTCTGCCTCAGACGGTGGCCCCGGGATCGTCACCGCCAAAATCTCCCTCTCAGGTAGCGACAACAATTTCACGATCAAGAAAGCCCCCGAGCCGTTCAGCCTCCGCGATTACATCAACCCCTACGATCCCAACCATCTCCACTACTACATCTGGAAATGGTATGCCCAGATCGCCGGAGGCACCGACGAGGTAATCCGCCACGCCGTCGCTGGCGAGCGGGGAAACGACATCACGGTCGAAGGCATCGGCTGGACCGGGAAGGAACAATATAAAATCGCCTCATGGAACCGCACAAAGCGGAAATTTACGGTTCTCATCTACTCCGACGGCGCCAATGGCAAAGGCTGGGTGAGATTTTCCATGCCCTCCACGATCCGCACCGGAAAGCTCTACAACAACAAACACTCGCGACATGATTTTCGCGGCGAGGGTTTCCCCGATGGCACCCGCTACCGCGCCCGGATCACCACCAAAGATATCGACCGCACCACCGGCGCGGACATCAACAAGGTCGTGCTCAAATCCGATGTCGAAACTGTGCAAAACAGAGAACTCAAAACGGCTGTCATCAACATGAGCAAATTTACAATGATCGAATTCGAGGAGGTTGATTGATCGTGCCTCGAATCAAGGAGTGAGAACCAGCACACGGCAAAACCTCCGCAGGGGCATCGCGGAGGGAATTTTCACAACGCCCTATAGTGTTGTGGCCATGCCGGGAGCGTTCGTGCTCTCCGCGCTGCTCACGCAGTGGTACGGATTCGAAAAGGCGGTTTACGGATTTCTTGTCTCGCTTCCGTTTCTGGCAAACTCTGCACAAACCCTAGCGCTGCCTCTTCTAGCAGGTCGCACCTCGCCGAAGCGCCTTACGCTCGTCATGGCGTGGATCAATCTCTTGTTCTGGTTCGGGCTGGTCGCTGCGCTTCCATTTCTTCCGCGTACCGGAAGCACGCTTGTGGTCGTGCTTTTCACCGTGTTTTTCACTCTCGCAAGCCTCAGCGGAGCATTTAGTTCAGTCGGCTGGATCGCATGGCTTCGCGACTGGATTCCCGGCCGCTTGCGCGGCGGTTACCTTGGTCGGCGCAACTCAATGATCGCCGCCATCACGCTGATTTTCCTGGGCCTCGTGATGGCCATTTTCAAAATCCTTCCGCACTCGATCTGGCCGTTCGTCTGGATTCTCGGCTTCGCGGCCACCTTACGC
>JBIPMC010000354.1:0-2548 GCA_044369345.1 Terrimicrobiaceae bacterium | reverse complement strand
TGGCAATTTTGCCGCGCAAGCCGGTGGCCAATGCTGCCGGGACGTCTGCTAGCATAAGGCGCTGCATGTTGGCCGCCAGGTCCTCGGCGACTGCCATGGTCCGACCCCTGCGATGCAGCAAAGGCTCCTGTGGAGAGGGTGCGCGTCGCATTCACGAGCCATGACTTGGGAGTAACAGCTGCGAGAAAAACTGCTCGTCATGTCATTAATCCGCCAACCCATGCTGAATACAAGGACTGAGCCATGTGTGAGCAAGTCTTGGACGTGACCTGCGATGCCTGAAAGACTCGTCGGACGTGCACGAGCCCGCGAGCCCTGACTTGCGAGCTTGGAAGCCAAGGCAAATAGGTCGCTGTCGCTTCCGGTCTGCATAATACTCGTCGTGTTTCGCTTTCCTGATGCTAGGGCTAGCCTGTTCCGGAACATGAGATGATGCGCTGCAGATCAGACACAACATGTTCGATGCATGCGAAGACGGGGAGGACGCAATCTGGAAACCAATCTGGGTCTCAGCATCGGCAGCGACTCCGTTACAACCTCTATGGATGCATGTTGATTGCAGATTGCAAACCGTTCTCCTGCTCCGCAATTTTTCGTCATCAAGTTTGTCACTGATGATCTGACCTGGTGCAGTCGAGAAGGCGGCCGAGGCGAACACCGTTTCACCCCCGCGATGCCGCAAGGGCTTAGGTTGCTAACGTGGCCTCGAACTTGCGGGCGGGCACGTCAAGGAGCATTCAGACTCGCGCCATTTGGGCTGGAAGTGTTTGGAAATCTGATCAAGTCATCGATAATCATTCGCGGGGTGACATTGTGGCCGAGCTGGATCGCCAAGGCCCGGGCACGCTTCGCAAAACACGAGCTCATTCCGCCAACCAGAAAGCCTTCGATGTGCTCAAGTTTTGCCGCGTACTTCTCCTGCACATCGTGCCACAAGCATGCCCACATGGATGCGAACACAGCCCAATCGTCTCTGCCGAACAAGAAGTTCGACATCTCGGCTGCCGTCCATCCGTCAGGGAGCCCTGATGTGAACTCGTGCTGGTCTGGCAACATGCTGTTCAATGCCGATGCTGCGGTCGATTGCCACCCATCAGAATGGATTGAGCCGGCAGCCAACACCAACAAGAACAATTTTCTGTCAATCAATTTTTGGACATAGCCAACTTTTGACGGGAATATTTTCGCCTCATCGTGCATCGATTGTGTCACTCGGCAGACTGCCGCGATGACCTGCAGTACTGCCTTCATCTCCCACACGCTCTGCCAAGCACGTTGCTGTGCTCGGCATGCGGCGAGGAATCGGGCGATGCTGTCGATCTCGTCCGTCGGCAAGTACTCGATCCTGCACTTGCCTAAGATGATCCTTTCCTGCGATGCAACAGGACTGAGCTTCGTCTTCCGATGCTCTTTCCTGTGTTTCTGCGATTTGCCTGCCGCACTCTTGGGCCGCTTCCCGGGACGGCCCGCCTTCTGATCTTTTTTTTTTGCATGTGGACCGCATCTTCGCCGGCTGCTTGTTCGATATCTGCTGACCCATCTTCTTCTTCTTCGTCTTCTTCGGATCGCTGTGCGGTGCTCTGGCAATGATGCGGAAATATGCTCGGCACGTTGATGCGAGGCCAGTACACCGTGCCACGCCTTGAGCACCCAAAACCTCCAACTCTGTGTCGCTCTGCTCGACTTGACGCAACACGGAGATCAACTCGCCAGCTACTTCCTGCGGGCTGATGCTCGGATCACTCATTCGTGGCTGACATGTTCTCATGAATGCTGCTGTTGCTGACGGCTCCTTGAACATCGCCAAGGTGATGACACTGGCCAAGTCTTCTTTCACATTCCGTGCGTGCATCAAGAAGTCCGTCACATCCACCGGCAGGAGTTCTTGGGACAACTCGCAACCCATGCGTGCAGTAATCTGCAATGTCCACGGCATGTTCTGAAAAACACGCGCGTGCATCCGACAAAAGCCAGAACGAAATGCTGGCCGCCCGCAGCGTGGAGTCTGACAGACACAGTCGATGCAAAGTCTGCTGCTCTCGTGAACCTGTTGGTTGGAGCACCCGGCACGGTGGCTACTGCGGCTGCAATTTCCCGAACACTTGCAAGGCATGCTCATGAACCGTGGCTCCGGCGTCGCCATCGGGGACAGAAATGGCGTTGCGGTCAACTCTTGTCGAGGGTCTTGCGGGGCAGCCAGAGCTGCATGTGGGGAATCTCTTCCAGACGGCATTGCGGATGCAACCAAACCAACTGCTGCCGAGATAGGGATCAACTTTGAGAGCTCGTGTGCCGCAAGTCGCTGGGTCGGCAACCAGCACAACGAGTGAGCCAACCACGGATGCTCTTGCAACAGCATTGAACTTTGGGCCAACAGATTGCCAGCCACCCGAACTACTTCGTCTTTGACATCATCCGGCAGAAGCTGCGGCGGCCAACCACCTAGCCGAAGGTGCAACTGAGCTGCAATCTCGACCAGTGTCGTCCCTGATGCGAAATTTTGGCCTGAGTGAAACTCGAAGCATATGCAGCCGAAAGACCAGACATC
>JBIPMC010000345.1:0-2549 GCA_044369345.1 Terrimicrobiaceae bacterium | reverse complement strand
CTCAGATCACCTCGGGCACGCTCTCCTACTGTTTCGGCGCGGGAAAAGCCGTTGTTTCGACACCCTATTGGCACGCTGCTGAACTCCTCCGCGACGGCCGCGGTGAACTGGTGCCCTTTCGCGATGCGGAGGCCATCGCGGACGCGGTGCTTGGAATTTTCACCGACCACCCGCGCCGCCATGGGATGCGAAAACAAGCCTATCTCGCGGGCCGCGGAATGGTTTGGCCGGAGGTGGGCCGTGCCTATGCGAAGGTTTTCGAGGAGGCACGAGAGCTTTTCCCGCGTCCAAGCCGACCGAGAACTCGCAGTCTCCCATCCAGCGAAAACCTCCCTCCATGGCACTTCCGACATCTCTCGCGGATGAGCGATTCGACGGGGATTTTTCAGCACGCCATCCACACTGTGCCGTGGTTCGAGCACGGCTATTGCACTGATGACAACGCCCGTGCATTGATCCTCGCCACGCTTCTCGAGGAGCTCGGCGAGAGCGGGGAGGAAATCCAGCGCCTTCAAATCGCCGCCGCCGCTTTTCTCCAAAACGCTTTTGACGGAAAGCCAGCGAGGTTTCGCAACTTCATGAACTTCGACCGACGCTGGAGCAGCGAAATCGGCTCCGAGGACAGCCATGGCCGAGCCATCTGGGCGCTTGGCACCACGGTCGGACGAACCACCAGCCAAGACCTCCGCGCCTGGGCTGCCTCTTTGCTCGAAAGATCGCTGCCGGTGCTTGGCAGTTTCACCTCCCCGCGCGCTTGGGCGTTTGCCCTGCTGGGCCTCCAGGAATACTTCCGCACGCTCCACGGTGACCTATTGGCAGACCGCCAACGCGAGGAATTGGCAGGGAAACTTCTCTCGCTGTTTGAAAGCAATTCCTCGGCAGACTGGCCTTGGGGCGAGAACATCGTGGCTTACGACAACGCCCGCCTGCCACAAGCGTTGATCTTAGCGGGCCGCTTCATGGGAAATGATCGAATGAAAAATCTCGGCCTTGAGGCTCTGGATTGGCTCATGAAAATCCAGACCAACGAGTCGGGAGTTTTTCGTCCCGTGGGATCGAACGGATTTCTGCTTCGCGGCGGCCGACCCGCTCTGCACGACCAACAGCCTCTCGAGGCGACCGCCTCCGTGGGAGCCTGTATCGAGGCCTTCAACGCCACGGCCGACCCGAGCTGGAAAGAATCCGCCCAACGGGCATTCGACTGGTTCCTCGGGGCGAACGACCTTCGACTTCCACTCTACGATGCCGATACCGGCGGCTGTCGCGATGGGCTCCACGAAAGCCGCGCGAACCGCAACCAAGGCGCAGAATCCACACTGTCGTATCTTTTGGCCCGCGCCGAAATCCAGGCCCTCCACAACGCGGCACTGCTCGCGTGACCCAAAAATCATGTCGCTCGAATCCAAAATCCGCCGCCTTCCCGTCACCATCGACCCTGACCCGCGCCGTGTGCTGTTGCGGCCATTCATTCCATCGCTGATCGTCAAACCCGTCGCCGTCCCCGAACCGAATCCCCGCGTCGTCAGTCTCTTTTCACGCGTCATGCACATGGATGAGGACTCGGTCGAAGCCAAATTGGACGAGGTTTTTTCCGACTTTCTGGGACGCCACGGGCGGCTTCATGACATATTCGCCGAGCGTTTTGATCAAATCCGCCACATGCTGCCGACTGATCAGGAGTTGAGCGAGCCACGCCAGCTACTGCTCGGCTCGTATTTCACGAACGAATACTCGCTGGAGTCCACAGCGCTCTTCAATCCGGGCATCTTCCCCGCGCCGGAACAAAGCGGCCTCGGAGCCGAGGAGTGCCGCGTGATCCTCAGCCTCCGCGCCACCGGTGAGGGGCATATCTCCTCGATCACCTTCCGCTCCGGAGTTCTCGACCGTGATGCCAATCTCCGCCTCGATCCTGTCTCTCGGTATGTTCAGCAACCCCGCCCCCACCCCGCCGCGCGCTACGACCTCGCGACCTTTCGGCGGAAACTTCAGGAACTCGGCGTGGAATTCGAGGCCGTTGGTGCGGCTACGCGCGGACTGCCTCCGAGTTTCTTGATGCAAGACCTCGCGACCCAAGTGCGCCGCATCCGCGCGAGCTCCGAGGAACCCGCCGTGAAACGCGCCGCTGAACGGGCGATACTGCTCGCTCAAGCAAACTATACCGTGGTTTTTCCAGCCGGGCTCGATTTTTCCGAAAAAATCCTCTTCCCGTTCTCGCAGGGAGAACTCAACGGCATCGAAGACGCCCGCTTCGTGCCGTTCCGCGAGGACGATGGCTCGACCACCTACATGGCCACCTACACCGCCTATGATGGCAGCGTCGTCATTCCGCAAATGGTCCAAACGCGAGATTTCCGCGAGTTCTCCATCTGCACGCTCAACGGCCCCGCCATCCGCAACAAAGGCCTCGCGCTTTTCCCAAAGAAAATCCACGGCCAATACGCGATGCTCGGCCGCCAAGACGGGGAAAACATCCACCTCATGTTCTCGGACCACCTGCACTTTTGGTATGAGTCCCAAGTTTTGATCCGCCCCAAGCAGCCGTGGGAGTT
>JBIPMC010000356.1:0-2552 GCA_044369345.1 Terrimicrobiaceae bacterium | reverse complement strand
TCAAATAGCGAGGCAATGGAAAAACTCACTGCAGCCATTCTTGCTAACAAACCTGCAGCGGCAAGCAGTGCCTCCACTAAGGCAGCAAAAGCGGCGGCGTGGGCAGAAAAGAAACGGACTGCAACGACATGTCCTCATTGTAATCGAAAACATCCGAATCGTTCCCATGACCAGTGTTGGGAATTACCCGCCAACGCAGCCAAGCGTCCTGCCGATTGGAAATCTACGAAGAGCACTTGACAATTTGCGGGGCCTTCAGTGATTTCAAATATAGTAAGTAACATTAAAACAAATTGCACTTACACAGATTCTGAAAATTACTGGGCCCCACTTATCGAGGATGATGAGGATGTTGATGAAGATACTGAGAAGGACGAGGTTAGAGACCAGACTTCCATGACGATACAAACAATCAATAACATAAATGACACAGGGGTGCAGCAAGATTTAAAAACGATACTGCGAAAATGGATAAATGAATGTATGAATATTCACAAACCTTTCCATAAAAGGGAATCGACTATGGTGATCGATTTGGGTGCTACTTCTAGCTTTGTCCGACCAGAGGAGAATCTTCCCGTCACAGGACTATCAAGCAAAATTGTTCACTTACCAGATGGTTCGTCGATCCAAGCAACCCACACCACTTTGTTGCCTTTCAAGTCGTTATCGCCAAAAGCAAGAATAGCAGACGTGCTACCCGGTTTACGACCAAATTCTTTGGTCAGCGTTGGTAAATTGGCCGATGCTAATTACACCACAATATTCCATCCCCACGGAATAGGTGTCACCGTTCATGATGACACTTTACGCACAAATTCATTGAGCACACCAGTCCTCCAAGGGTGGCGGGACACAAATGGTTTATGGCGATTATCGACTGATGAGGAAAAAGGAACACTTTCAACGCAAAAGACAAAGGAGGTGGCGGCAAACGTTTACACTTTACCCTCGATCAAACAGGCGATTCGATATCTCCACGCGGCAGCAGGTTTCCCAACAAAAGACACATGGATAAAGGCTATTACAAACGGAAATTACATCACTTGGCCAAGACTTACCGTTGAAATGGTCAGGAGACATTACCCAGATTCGGTGGAAACACTAAAGGGTCATTTGAAGAAGCAACGACAAAATGTGAGGTCGACCAAGAAGAAAATCAGTGATGACGTACTTTTTGAAGACTGTGAACTCACCCGTACGATCACGAAACATGACATCCTGGTGAAGGTGATAAACGCAAGTGAAACAGTTTACACCGATCAGACCGGACGATTACCGATCCAATCGAACAGAGGTAACACTTCGCTCATGATTTATTATGACGTCGATGCGAATTACATCGACGCCGAACCACTACGAAATCATGCGGATAGTCAGATGATCTCTGCATATCGTAATCTGTGGGAACGTACAAATCGGGGGCGTGTAACAAAACCAAAATTACACATCTTGGACAACGAGGCATCTGAGGCTTTCAAGTCAGCAATAAAAGAAAATTGTGACTTGCAATTAGTACCGCCGGATACTCACCGCAGAAACTTGGCCGAGAGAGCAATCCAAACATTTAAGAGCCATTTCATCTCGATCCTCGCTGGAGTCGACCCATCATTTCCAATGAGTCTCTGGGATCGATTAATCCCTCAAGCAGTCATGACTTTGAACTTACTCCGCAACTCACACAAGACGCCAACAATATCAGCATACCAACATGTCAACGGAATTTTCGATTATAATAAATTGCCGTTAGCACCATTGGGGTGTTTGGTTGAAATTCACGAAAGCACAAACAGACGACGAACGTGGGATCCTCGTTCACTCACCGGGTGGTATCTCGGGACCTCGACAGAACATTATCGCTGTCACAAAATTTTTTGCAAAAAGACACGAAGTGAACGAATATCAGACACAGTCATTTTTCGACACAGCTATCTCACCCAGCCGATTATATCTCCCGATGACCACATCGTCAAGGCTATTGGCGATCTTTCTTCGGCTCTACGGCAACGAATAAATGCTCGCGGAAAAGAGGAAATGGAAGTGTTATCAAAGATGAACGCTATTTTGAGTAATACATCACACGAGAATTCGGATATCAAAAAGAAAGTCACCTTTAAAGACCCCATCCCAGCATCAAAAGTTGGACCGTGTGTCAGCACTTTCAGACAGAATCGTAGGCCTGCCTCATCTCCAAGGGTGATTGCGACAGCAATTGTTGATAAACCGCTCCTTGGCGTTGTAAATAAACCAACAACCCGATCGAAATACGCTCGAGCATTAGCCGACAGTGTTAGTCAACGCACGAGATCATCACATCGTTATCCGACACGGGGAGCACTCACCATCACTGAATTGGCGGGGGCAATGTTACATGATACTAATTCGGAATCTGCATTACAATATGCAAATGAAATTTTTGATGAAGACTCTGGACAGATGTTGAAATATCGAAAATTAATCACTCACCCCAAACATTGCGACGTATGGTTACATTCATCCGCGAATGAATTCGGTCGGCTTGCGCAAGGCGTTGGCAACCGAATACAAGGCAC
>JBIPMC010000344.1:0-2557 GCA_044369345.1 Terrimicrobiaceae bacterium | reverse complement strand
ATCGGCTCCCCTCCCGGCTACATCGGTTACGAGGAAGGCGGCCAACTCAGCGAGGCCGTGCGCCGCAAGCCGTATGCGGTCGTGCTTTTCGACGAAATCGAAAAAGCGCACCCCGATGTCATGCACCTCCTCCTCCAAATCCTCGAGGAAGGCAAAATCACCGACTCGCTCGGCCGCAAAATCGATTTCCGGAATACGATTATCATCATGACCTCGAATGTCGGGGCGGAGTTGATCAAAAAACAAACGACCATGGGCTTCGGCGCGCCGACCGGCGGCACCGACAGCTATGGTGTAATGAAGGAAAAAATTCTCGGGGAGGCCAAGCGCGTCTTCAAGCCCGAGTTCATCAACCGCCTCGACGACATCATCGTTTTCCACACCCTCGAAAAACCCGATCTCGTCAAAATCGTGGATCTCGAAATTTCCAAGGTCGTCGAGCGTGTCAAAGCCAAGGATATCCACCTCACGCTCGACTCGACCGCGCAGGATTTCCTCATCGCCAAAGGTTACGACCCGACCTACGGCGCCCGCCCGATGCGCCGTGCCGTTGAAAAATACATCGAAGATCCGATGGCGGAGGAAGTGCTCCGTGGCCACATCAAGCCAGGCGACAGCGTCACCCTCCAAAAAGATGGCGACAAACTCAGCTTCGTGGTTGTCCACTCGAAAGAGCAAACCGAAAGCGAGACGGCGGCGAGTTGATCCTCGCAATCGGCGAAACATGAGAAATGTTTCGGTCAGGCTGGTGATCACAGTTTTCACTCTGGTTTCGGCATTTTCCTCCGAGGCCAGAGCGGGCAATAGCACTGAGACCTTGGCGTCCCCGAAATCCGCCACGCAAACAACCACTCCAAAACCCAAGCCGACTCCGAACGAAGAGGAAGAGGAAATTCGAGCCAATCACCGCTTTCTGGGTGAACCTGCTCGCACCTCCAAGCCGGTACGGACGACGATGTTTATCGGTCGCGAGGTGCCGGTTCCTACCGAATACAACGCGCCCCGCATCTACTCGGCACCGGTTGGAGGTCAGGTGATTCAGCCCTCAAGCCCGCGTTCCTTCACCACCCGCAAAACCGGCGTGACACTCGATAGCGGCGGAGGTTTTGAACAAACAGAACTGGAAGGCTTCATCGACTATGGCACGCCGATCCGAATTGTTGTCCCGGTTTACAACGAGAAGGGCGAGTTCGTTGGGACGGCCGTCCAAGAACAACCCAACCCCATTTTGCAACCGGTCTTTCGGACGATCCGGCGTTGAAGAATACCTCCCCCAGTCGCGTTGGTGTTTTTAAAAAAAACTATGAAAATCATCCGCTACGCTGATTCAAAAAACGACACGCACTTCGCGATTCAGCACCCCGATGGACGATTCGAGCGTCTCGCGGGTTGTATTTACGATACGCCAAAGCCAACTGGCGAAACCGCAGAGATCCCCAAAATCCTCTCGCCGGTCGCGCCAACCCAAATCCTCTGCATCGGCCTGAATTACCGAAAGCATGCGACCGAGTCCGGCGCGAAAGTCCCCGAGCGCCCCGTGCTTTTTATGAAGGGTATCAACGCGCTCCAGAATCCGGGCGATCCAATCGAGATTCCAGTCCATCTGGCTAGCCATGAGGTCGATTACGAATGCGAACTGGCGGTGGTGATCGGTAAAAAGTGCAAGAATGTCTCGCGCGCCGAGGCCCTCGATTATGTCCTCGGCTACACCTGCGCGAACGATGTCAGCGCCCGGGATTGGCAGGTCAAATGGGGTGGCGGGCAATGGTGTCGTGGCAAAACTTTCGATACCTTCTGCCCGCTCGGACCCTGTCTTGTCACCACGGATGAAATTCCCGATCCGAACAAGCTCGCGATCCGAACCTTCCTCAACGGCGAAACTGTCCAAGATTGGAACACAAGCGACATGATTTTCGATGTCCCTGCGATCATCGCATTTCTCAGCGGAAGCACGACGCTCCTTCCGGGCACAGTCATTCTGACTGGCACGCCCCACGGGGTCGGCATGGCCAAAAAGCCTCCCGTCTGGCTCCAACCGGGTGACTCGGTGACTATTGAAATCGAAGGCATCGGCACACTCACCAATCCCGTAGATATAGAAAAAGCCGAATGATTCCCGCTGAAAAAAAGCAAAAAGCTTCCTCACGCGAAGCCGCAAAGACATGAAGGTCAGAAGGCACCAAATTAAAAACCAAGGGTTAGGCTTGGATTGGGATTCTTCGCGCTTGTCGAGGGCTTCCATGACCCAGGCGCTGCGGAGGACATCCGGGAGCGTTCCCATCAGGTTGTGGGTTTGTGTCGGGGGTCACTTAAAATGCACCACACGCGGTCACTTCAAAATGCACCACTTTTTGACGGTCCACGACCGCTGGCCGGGCACTCTATGGGCTACGAAAACAAACGGTTGAACCCGTCATCGGAATCATCAAAGCCGCCATGGGTTTTCGGCGCTTTTCAATGAGAGGTCACGAGAAAGCCGGACTGGAATGGACCTTGGTCTGCCTGGCCTACAACCTCAAACGCCTCCACATCCTCGGAGCCACCCCGAAACCGGCGT
>JBIPMC010000426.1:0-2558 GCA_044369345.1 Terrimicrobiaceae bacterium | reverse complement strand
ATCAAACGCCGAACCAGAGTGGCTGGTCTTTTTCCAAACGAAGCCTCCATCCTCCGCCTCGTCTCCGCCCTCCTCATGGACATTTCCGAGGAGTGGGAGTCCGGCAAAACCTATCTTCCCCAGATCAGTAGCAACTCACCAAAATCGATAAAATAACCCTCAGCATCTTTCAGGCAGCCTAACCGAATTTACAGAAAAAATGTTGCTTCGCCCGCAAATGGCAAAAGGAACCCAGCGGCCTCAATCATGTTGAGCCTACTTGCCGAGCTGGCGCGGAACGAAGTCGATGTTCTTCGTGAGCGCATCAAATCGGGTTTGGCTCAGGCAGTTCGCTCTGGAGCGGTATTAGGGAGAAGGAAATGAAGCACGATGTCCAATGAAGAAATGCTATCCAAACACTCGGAAATTGTTCGCCTGTTGAAACAAGGTCAGAGCATTCGCCATGCTGGGAAGATTTCTGGAAATGGATTCTCCACCGTTCAAAGGGTGAAAAAGTTTTTGGATCAGCAGCAGGTGGCTTTGGTGGCTTGATAAAAGGATTTCCTCAAGAGCACGAATCCCACAAAAGTTCCAAACGGGGATCAGTTCAAACGACCTTGCTTTCGCTCCCTGATCAAAAACTCCGATGGAAGTAGAATGGGCAGTCCATAACAGGACGATCCCAGAACCTTTATGAAATCTTCTCGATCCAGGGTGAGGAGAACATCAGCCCAAGCCAGTGCCGTGATCAAAACGGGTCGATCTTTACTGGCAGGAAAAACCAAAGCTCGATCTATCGAAACCACATCATCGACAAGTGCAATTCTGGAACGCAAAGCAACCCATGTCGCCGTGGATTCAAATAAAACTTGCAGAGGTTTTTTTCAACCTCATCTCGAACCCACGGACTGGCGATCAGCCTCCAGCCTTGTTTTGCGGCCATATCAATGATTGCTCTCGATGCTCCAGACTCGGAACGGCAAGCAGCGAGAAGGACGCTTGTATCCAGAAAGATTCTCACGCTCCCGCGAGAAATTTCCTGTAGCCTTCTTCGTCATCAGCAACCCATTTGTCGATGGTTGCCTTTGGAATATCGCGCACAGGCGGGAGTTCGTCTCCAGTGCGGCGAAGGCGGGTAAGCAAAAAAGCAACAAGTTCCTTCTTCTCCTCTACTGGGAGAACATCGGCGGCTTCTTCTATCTCCAAGAGCGAACTCATGACGAAATGATATTCCCTACTCTTGAATTTGT
Source organism: Terrimicrobiaceae bacterium (assembly GCA_044369345.1). Classification (GTDB taxonomy): domain Bacteria; phylum Verrucomicrobiota; class Verrucomicrobiia; order Chthoniobacterales; family Terrimicrobiaceae; genus UBA967. The sequence continues at coordinate 1,329 of JBIPMC010000426.1, read as the reverse complement.
CGAATCTGATTGAGATCGGGACATCCTAGAAAACCCGAAGACTACTATTGGACCTAGTTCTTCAAGTCGAGCGGGTGTTTTTGCATAGCCTTGTTCTAACCCATGAAAAACAATTCATGGACTACAGAACAAGGACTGAAGCGGGTCTAAGGGTTTTTCGTAATGCCTGATTTATCTCGCGTCTTGAAAAATCAGCAACTCAAGCGCAAACGGGAAATTTGGAAACCGTAACTAATAGGCGACTTTTAATTACCGACACCCTCTGGAACAATTCTCCCACTATCAAAGATAGAAATTTGTCGGGAGGTGGGCTCCCTAATCGGGTCTAGGTTTCAACTATTACCCAATTTCACCACTCAAAACCATCCCCAAGGCTGGCCTTTGAGTGCCTATGGCTACCTATAGGATTTCCGAATGCCACCCCTCCGTGCTACCCCACGGTGGAGGACGAAAAAAAACTTTTTTCCTCAATCTGGATTTGGATTTTTTCAAGCCCAGCGGGGGTTCGAGTCGAAAAAACTAAACGTTGCCTGATAAAAAGCTCTTCAAAGAAGTCAGTTGCTTCACCCAGAGATTCAACGCGACAAAGAGAATGATGGCGCCGGTGATTTGACGAATTCGGACCGGCGGCAAAAAACCGGCGCCGCATCTTGAGCCAGCCAACCCGCCGATCAGAACGGCGACCGGGAGCATCCAGTGGTTCGCCAAAACCTCGCCGTTCCAACCGAGCTTTTGCATTTGGCCAACGAGACCGGCGAGGCTGTTGGTGCAGATGAAGCACGCCGCCAATGCAGCGATTTCCTTGGCGCGCGCCCATTTCGCGAGGTGCAGAATCGGGGCCAGAAAAATGCCACCGCCGATTCCTACGACGCCCGAAACAAATCCGAGCGGCAACCCGAGCAAAAAACCAAATCGTCGGATCCATTGCCGAATGCGGTTGTCCTCCCGCTCGGTGCATTCCTCCACCGGAAAAAGAAGGAGCAGGCCCGCAACCGTAAGAGACGCGGCGAGGAGGATTTGAAAGGTCGATTCCTTGATGACATAGAGTCCCCCAAAATACGCGGCGGGGACCGACAGGAGAACGAATGGCAGGCTGCGCCTCGCGGAAAAAAATCCTGCTCGGGCGAATTGCGCGAAACCTTGCGAGGAGACGATCAGGTTGCAGGCCAGTGAGAGAATCGGTAGTGCGCTGGCCGCCATTCCGCTCCACTGCAACAGGGCGATGTAGGATGAACCGCCCCCGAACCCGACGCTCGAATAAACCAGAGCCACCAGAAAAAACAGAACCGCGAGAATCATGTTCGATTTATTTTAAAGAACCTCCGAATG
>JBIPMC010000408.1:0-2564 GCA_044369345.1 Terrimicrobiaceae bacterium | reverse complement strand
ATACGCGATTCAAAGCCTCTGAAACCCTTTTAGGGATTGAAACAAATCTTCCAACGCAATAATTTGCCCTTTTGCCTGAGATTCAAAGCCTCTGAAACCCTTTTAGGGATTGAAACAACGACTTCCACTCAATCGGTTATCGATGCGATGCTGAAAGATTCAAAGCCTCTGAAACCCTTTTAGGGATTGAAACGCGACGTTGCGAGAGAGAGATAAAATTGTTATTGCGATTCAAAGCCTCTGAAACCCTTTTAGGGATTGAAACGTTCCTCAGGTCTGGCGAAAAAGTGACTGTGTGAGATTCAAAGCCTCTGAAACCCTTTTAGGGATTGAAACAAAAAACGGATACAGTCATCGCACCCGCAACTCAAGATTCAAAGCCTCTGAAACCCTTTTAGGGATTGAAACGCATAAATCAGGCGTAAGCGTTGGGGACATCATCCCTGATTCAAAGCCTCTGAAACCCTTTTAGGGATTGAAACATCTTTACCAGTTTTTGGAGTATCCGTTATTGAGGATTCAAAGCCTCTGAAACCCTTTTAGGGATTGAAACTGTCGTTCCTGGTCGTATTCTTCGCGATGATGGAGATTCAAAGCCTCTGAAACCCTTTTAGGGATTGAAACCTGACAAACCCAGAGATCGGAGATATCAGGCTTTTGATTCAAAGCCTCTGAAACCCTTTTAGGGATTGAAACATTTGCAACTAAAGATTGCTCTGGAAGCTGCGGAATGATTCAAAGCCTCTGAAACCCTTTTAGGGATTGAAACGGAAGGGCTGAAAATTACAAGGGCGTTGTATTCTGATTCAAAGCCTCTGAAACCCTTTTAGGGATTGAAACAGCTTTGCCGATAAGTTTTGATGAGTTGAAATCTTTGGATTCAAAGCCTCTGAAACCCTTTTAGGGATTGAAACCCCAACCCCGCAACATCGCAGACAGAATACAACGCCCTTGGATTCAAAGCCTCTGAAACCCTTTTAGGGATTGAAACTGGTTGTGTAGCGATCGCTGAAGTTGTGTGTAGAGATTCAAAGCCTCTGAAACCCTTTTAGGGATTGAAACGCATCATGGCTTTTTTAGTTCTTTAGAAGTATTAAATAGGATTCAAAGCCTCTGAAACCCTTTTAGGGATTGAAACCATTCAAACTTTCAAGATTTGGGCGATTTATTTCATGATTCAAAGCCTCTGAAACCCTTTTAGGGATTGAAACACTTTTTCGCCAGACCTGAAAAACGACGCGCAGAGGAGATTCAAAGCCTCTGAAACCCTTTTAGGGATTGAAACATCCTTTTTTTGATTGATTTCTCGATAATATTTCTTGATTCAAAGCCTCTGAAACCCTTTTAGGGATTGAAACACTTTTTCGCCAGACCTGAAAAACGACGCGCAGGATTCAAAGCCTCTGAAACCCTTTTAGGGATTGAAACTACTCACGGCTTACCATTCAAAGGCGTATTGATTGAATGGATTCAAAGCCTCTGAAACCCTTTTAGGGATTGAAACAAGAACTTTTATTTATTCCAGTATTGACGATAATGATTCAAAGCCTCTGAAACCCTTTTAGGGATTGAAACTGATAACGTTGCCCTACACCGCCACTGCTATTGGATTCAAAGCCTCTGAAACCCTTTTAGGGATTGAAACAAGAGCAATGTAGCTCTTTTCACTCACGCTAAAACTAGGATTCAAAGCCTCTGAAACCCTTTTAGGGATTGAAACTGCTAAGTCAAACGCGATGCTCAACTTAGAAAGAGATTCAAAGCCTCTGAAACCCTTTTAGGGATTGAAACAGCAATACACACTGGGAAAATCTACGCCTCAAGCGATTCAAAGCCTCTGAAACCCTTTTAGGGATTGAAACTATTTAACCAATTATGCAATACGCTTAATGATGCGGATTCAAAGCCTCTGAAACCCTTTTAGGGATTGAAACAAGCACTTTTAGACTTTGTTTGAAGATGTTTATAGGATTCAAAGCCTCTGAAACCCTTTTAGGGATTGAAACAGACACTAAAGAGAATACACATACGCGATAAATGCTATGATTCAAAGCCTCTGAAACCCTTTTAGGGATTGAAACGGGATATTCTCATAGACTATGGGCAAGGCTATGAAATAGTTAGCTGTGATTCAAAGCCTCTGAAACCCTTTTAGGGATTGAAACGTAGTAGAAGCAGTGATAATCAATGTAATATCCTTGGATTCAAAGCCTCTGAAACCCTTTTAGGGATTGAAACGCATCAAAATCAAAACCAAACAAAGTTGCAATGTGTTGCGTGTGATTCAAAGCCTCTGAAACCCTTTTAGGGATTGAAACTTGCCTGTTACATCTTTAGCGGCGCGTTCAGCAGCGATTCAAAGCCTCTGAAACCCTTTTAGGGATTGAAACAATGGTAAGCATGATAATATCCTTTTAGATTGAGAGATTCAAAGCCTCTGAAACCCTTTTAGGGATTGAAACCAGCTGTAGTTAGCTGCATCGGCAAGCCCACCGTTTGATTCAAAGCCTCTGAAACCCTTTTAGGGATTGAAACCTCGCTTCGGCTTCTTTGGTTGGCTTCAG
>JBIPMC010000055.1:0-8704 GCA_044369345.1 Terrimicrobiaceae bacterium | reverse complement strand
CGTGAAGATCGCGAATTTCGAGTTCTACGGACACTCGAACCGGGCGTGTTTCATGTTTGATTACAGCAACGAAATCGATAGCGGTTCGAAAAGTTGGCTACACGAAAGCGAACTCGGACGCATCCACCGGGGCATTTTCGCCCGCGACGCGTTCATTAAAAGCTGGGGCTGCCACTCGGGCGAGAGCATGACCAAAAAATGGCGCCGCGCTACCGGCAAAAAGATGATCGGCGCGATTGGTAAGACGGACTACTCGAACGGTCACCTTCGAAATTGGGTGCCGGGACTGTCTCCCGGCGGACGCTGGGGCGGGTAGGACTGTCGAGGAACGACCTCAAGAAAATTCCGCACGCGTTTGATTTCCGGGAGAGAAATGATGTTGCGAGCCCAGAGGGTGCTGGAGGAACCGCCGTCGAGATTGAGCGCAGTGGTGGGTGCCCATGCACCAAGGATTTTCGGGAGCGCAAGGATTTCGGCGGCGTCGGCGAGGGTTACGGAGGTGAGATAAATCAAGGCGCAACGCTGGCCCGGGCCAGTGGCGACAGCGGTTCGGCGTGCGATTTTTTGGGAGTTCAGGCCTTCTAGCGGTGCAGAGTCTTCGAGGAGCATCGGGCCGCATTGAATGGCTGCCGAGTAGGCGCCGGGCTCGGGGTCGAAACGATTAGAGCGGAAAATCGAGACGCCGCCATTTGGAGATGTGGCGACAATTCCAGTGAGAATTTTGGCTGTCTTGAATTTCTGACGGGTTTTTCCCTCCGCAACGACCAAGCCGACCGGCTTGAAATCCGGCTCGAAATAACCGCCGTTCACTCCGCCAATCGCTTGGCGCGATTCCAGAGTGGTGGAGAGCCTTGATTTACCGGGTTTCGGGCTATCGACGACACTGAGGGTGTGCGAGCGGTTGTCGAATATGATAGCAAAAAGCCTGGCGGAGTCTTCGGTGGTGTTGCGCTCTAGGTTTGTCTCGATAACCGACACTCCTTCGGCAGGGGTTCCGAGGATTGCGGTGGAGAGGACTTCCCAGTCTGCGCGGGTGTTGCCGGCAAATGCGAGAAGGGCGGCGAGAAATGCCGCCCTTCCGTGAAGTTTGAGGAACTTTGTCAAAGCGCGGAGCTATTCGCCGTTTTTGCTCAAGCGCGTGAGGACGCTGAGGTCTTCAAGCGTAGTCGTGTCACCGGTGATCTGGACGCCGGCGGCGATTTGCTTGAGGAGGCGGCGCATGATTTTTCCGCTGCGGGTTTTTGGCAGGGCCTCGGCGAATCGGATCTCGTCCGGCTTGGCGATCGGCCCGATGGCCTTGGCCACATGCGAACGGAGTTTCTCGGCGAGTTCCTTGCTGGCGGCGTGGCCTTCCTTGAGGACCACGAACGCAACAACACCCTGGCCTTTGATATCGTCGGGACGGCCAACAACAGCGGCCTCGGCGGCAGATTCGTGGCCAACGATGGCGCTTTCGACTTCAGCTGTGCCGAGTCGGTGACCGGCGACATTCAGGACATCGTCGATGCGTCCGACGACCCAGAAATAACCATCCTTGTCGCGGCGAGCACCGTCTCCGGTGAAGTAGCAACCTTTGACCTCGGTCCAGTATTGTTTTTTGTAGCGGGCTTTGTCGCCGTAGATGGTGCGGAGCATCGAGGGCCAAGGCTTGCGGATGACGAGTTTTCCGCTTTCGCCGTGGGGCACTTCCTTGCCGTTGTCATCCACGATGGCGGCGTCGATGCCAAAGAAGGGTAGGGTGGCAGTGCCGGGCTTAAGTGGTGTGGCGCCGGGAAGTGGAGAAATCAGGATCGCTCCCGTCTCGGTCTGCCACCAGGTGTCCACAATCGGGCAACGCTCGGCACCGATGTTTTTGTGATACCACATCCAAGCCTCGGGGTTGATTGGCTCTCCGACGGATCCAAGGAGTCGCAGCGAAGAAAGGTCGTGTTTTTTCGGCCATTCGTCGCCCCATTTCATAAAGGCGCGGATGGCGGTAGGAGCGGTGTAGAGAATGGTCACGCGTTGCTCGGAGATGATCTTCCAAAAACGGTCCGGCTCCGGCCAATTCGGCGCGCCCTCGTAGAGTAGACAGGTGGCGCCATTCGCGAGTGGTCCATAAACGAGGTAGCTGTGGCCTGTGATCCAGCCGACATCGGCGGTGCACCAGTAAATGTCGTTTTCCTTGAAATCGAAAATGAGTCGGCTCGTCGCGACGGTTCCTACCATGTAACCGCCCGTCGTGTGCAGGATCCCCTTGGGTTTTCCTGTCGATCCGCTGGTATAGAGAATGAACAGCGGGTGCTCGCTATCGAGAGGAACAGGCGGGCAATTCGCCTCGACATACTCGGCCTCGCGGTGCCACCAGACATCGCGGCCTTCTTTGATGGAGACATCGATTCCTGAGCGCTTGGCGACAATCACGCGTTTCACCTCAGTGTTATCCGCAAGGGCGTGATCGACATTTTGCTTGATCGTGACGATCTGCCCTCGGCGATAGCCGGCGTCGGCGGTCACGACAATTTTTGCTCCGCTGTCAGCCAGGCGGTCCTTGATGCTGTCACTGCTGAATCCACCAAAAACCACTGTGTGAACCGCTCCGATGCGTGCGCAGCCGAGCATGGCGATCACGGCCTCGGGAACGAGCGGCATGTAGATCAAAACGCGGTCGCCCTTTCTCACACCATTCCGCTTGAGGATGTTTGCAAAAACGCAAACCTCGCGGTGGAGCTGCTGGTAGGTGAGCGTCTTTTTGTCTCCAGGCTCCCCTTCCCAAATGATCGCCGCCTTGTTCCGGCGGGGTCCGTCGAGATGACGGTCGAGGCAATTTTCGCTCGCGTTAAGTTGGCCCCCTACGAACCACTCCGCATAAGGGAGTTTCCAGTTCAGGACTTTTTTCCACTTTTTGTTCCAGACGAGATTTGAGGCTTCTCGCGCCCAGAATTTCTCGGGATTCTTGAGCGATTTGGCGTGGAGTTTTTTGTATTCCGCGAAGCTGGAAACTTCAGCCGAGCGGGAGAACTCTTTCAAGGGTTTGAAGACTCGTGTCTCATCCGGGCGGGTGTCGGTTTTTTTAGCCATAGGGAACGGGATGGAGATTTAATGCAAAATCAAGCTTCGTTGGCAACCCGACTTCACAAAAAATCCCGTCTTGCCAATCGATCCCTAGTGTCGGCTAAGTGAAGCGTGTTTCAGGTGATTTTCAATTCCATCAGCGCCGGCGAAATGGCCGCGCTCCCGAAGGATTTGCAGCTCGATCTTTTGGCCGAGTTCCATTTTTTGCCAAGCGACTTGGAGTCTTTGAACGATGAAAAATTCGGTAGTGTCTCGCGCGACGGACGCTCGCTCCACCGTTACCGGGCCCGGGATTACCGGATTTATTTCGAACGCCATCCGGAGGGGATTCTCATCCACCGCGTGCTCCACAAAAACACCATCCGCGATTTTCTTTTCCGCTCAAACCTGCCGATCGACGAGGAAGACGGCGGTTTATCAAAGACGACGGACTTCTGGTCCTTGATCCGAGAGGCCGAGGAGGCGAGGGCCTGACCTGCGCCGCCGCTTGCCAACCGGCCTTTGCATTGGTTATCTCACATGGTCTTATGAAAATGCTTGCCTCAGTGACCCTGTTACTAGCTTCAGCCATGACCTCCCAGGCCGCGCAGCAACCTGCCGATACGAATCTCTGGCAGGTCGTGGTTTCGGGCGGGCCTGTCATGTATCCATTGGCTGGGTTGTCGATTTTGGCGCTGATGATGATCGTAGTTTTCTCCTTCTCGATGCGACGGAGTTCGGTTGTGAGTTCCCGTTACATGCAGGCGGCAGAGGGTCTCATTCGCAAAAAAGATTATCTCGGCCTGCTCTCGCTCTCCAGCCGCCACAGCCAAGCGATCGCCGGGGTGATGGAGCGCTCCATGCATTTCATGAGTCAAAATCCCAACGCCTCAACCGAAGAGGCGCGCGAGATTGCCCAAGCCGAGGGAGTTCGACTTGCCGGACTCTGGAATCAACGCATCAGCTACCTCGCGGACATCGGCTCGATCGCGCCGATGCTGGGGCTTCTGGGCACCGTCCTGGGAATGATCAAATCCTTCTCCGTCGTGGCGAGTGATATTGCGGCATCCCGCCCGATGATGCTGGCAGACGGCGTCGCCGAGGCCCTTGTGACCACCGCCGCCGGATTGGTTATCGGTATTCCCGTCATGGCCGCCTACGCGTATTTCCGTGGCCGTGTACAGGGAATGATTTCGGACCTTGAGGCCGCCTCGACGATTCTCATGGCCCAACTCGGATCGGGCAAATCGGATACCCCGAGGTATTGATTCGATGAATTTCCGGGGTTCCATTCAAAACAACGCGCCGGGGTTTCAGATCGCCCCGATGGTTGATATCGTCTTCTTGCTGCTGATCTTTTTTCTTGTGACTTGGAATTTTTCCCGTAGCGAGACGGAGCTCGATGTGAGGGTGCCAAAAGCCCGTGAGGGCAAGGAAACACGCCGCGCGGTTGGCGAGGTGATCATCAATGTAAAAACCAACGGCACCATTGTGATGAACCGCCGCCAAATGCCCCCCACCGAGCTTCAGGACACGCTGCAGAAAATTGCCTCTCTCTACCCCGATCAGGCAGTGATCCTCCGCGGCGATGAGAGTGCCGACTATCGCCATGTCGTCGAGGTTTTGGATATTTGCCGCCGTGCGAACATCTGGAATGTTGCCTTCGCGACGAGCCGACCCGAATGAGGATTACCGGCCTGCTGCTCATTGCGGCAACACCGTTGTTCGCTCAGGAACCAGTCGAGGTTCGTCGCGCACTTCCGGCTACTTCGGTCGATTTGGAAAATTACCCGAATCCAGCCTGGGTTGATCAAGTGACCCCTCAAATCCGCCGGGCCGAGCCAGTTCATCCTGTTCAAAATCTCGCGCCGGTTCCTGCGACCGTCGCCGAAACGGTTCCTGCGGCAATGCCGATTCCCATAGTTCCATCTGCTCCCGCTGCAACACCGATTCCCGCACCGCAACTTCAGTCACCTTCCCCCGCTGCAATGCCTTCCCCCGCACCTCCAAACGATGAGGCAGGGCAGGCTTTGGCCCGGGCAAATAATTTTTACGCTCGCAAAATGCCCGAACTGGCGATCCCGGAATACGAGAAATTCCTGATTCTTCGAACCAGCGGACCAGGCCGTGATGAGGCGATTTTTCGTTTGGCCGAGAGCCACCGACTAGCGGCCAATCCCGCAGCTGCCCGCACCGGCTACGAAAAGCTTGTGAAGGAGTTCCAATCGGGCGAGTTCGCCGCCGCCGGCGCGTTCCGGTTGGGCGAGATTCTTTTCGCCGAGAAGTTTTACGAATCCGCTACGATCCAATTTGAACTGGCCGCCCGCGAGGCGAAGCAACCCGGCATTCGGCTCGCCGCAGCCTACTTTGCCGCCCGGGGTCTTGATGCTCTCGAAAAACTCGACTCGGCGGAGGATCGATATCTTGCGGTTCTTCAGCAAACAATCGAAAATCCCTATCTCGATAACTCCGCCATGGCTCTCGGCGCCCTCCAGCTCCGCCGTGGAAAAAAACAAGCCGCCCTCGCGACCTACGAGACTTTTTCGAAAATCGCCACCTCACCCATTGTCGCCGCCAGCGCCGCGCTGCAAGCCGCCAGGCTAGCCAAGGACACCGGTGCAAATGACAAAGCCCTAGCGCTCTACGATGCCGCAATCCAGATGTCGCCAGACGCAAAAACCAAGTCCGAGGCTCTCGTCGAGACCCTCCGCCTCCGCTACGCCGCGAAAGATTTCGAAGGGGTGGTCAAGATGGCACATGCCGCCGAGCAATCGATCGACTCCGGCGATCGCGCGGAAATTATCCAAGTCCTCGCAGCCTCCCTGCGTCAGTCCGGAAGAGAAAATGAGGCCCGCCAAGCCTACGACCGGCTCCTCGCCGAACACCCCGCCTACGCCTCGACCGAGGTTCTCTACCAGCGTTTGCTCACACTCTATGCGCTGAAAGATGCGTCTCTTCCCGCCGAGGCCGACAAGTTTTTGCAAACATCTGCCGAGCCGAGGCAAAAAGCCGCCGTCTCGCTGCTCAAAGCCGAGTCCATTTTCCAGCGAAACGAACACGCCGCTGCGGCCAAAGCCTATGAATCGATCCTTGCGAACAGTTGGCTCACCAGCGAACAAAGCACGGCTGTGCTTTACAAATATGCGTGGTCGCTTGCCGCCGCCGGAGATTCCTCAGGAGCGGTCAAAGCCTACACCGAATTCCTCGCTAAAAGTCCGAACGACAAACTCGCCTCAGGCGCGCTTTTGCAGCGGGGATTGGCCCGTCAGAAAATGAAGGCCTATCCCGAGGCCATCGCGGATTTTGATTTGCTCCTGCAAGAGTACTCCATGAGCAAGGATGTCGAAATCGCGTTGCTCCAAAAGGCACTCACACTCGGCACCCAGAATAAATTTGCCGAAATGGCCGCTGTCTTCCGTGAGTTGTTGGCAAAGTATCCAAACTCTGCAGCCGCGGCGCAGGCGAACTACTGGATTGGTTGGGAAGCCAGTGAAATGAAAAACCACAAGGAAGCAGTTCCCTTTTTCGATCGCGCCCGCACGCTCGACTCGAAAAACTATGGCGAGCGCGCCTCCCTCCGTATCATCCTCTCCTACTATCAACTGGAGGATCTGAAATCCCTCTCCGCCGAGGTCGAACGCTACCAAGGCGCGCCGCTCCCTCCCCAAGTCCTCGCATGGCTTTCGCAGGGACTCATCGAAGAGCGCCAATTCGTCAAGGCCGCCCAAATTCTGCAACCCTTGTCCGAAAATGCCGCAACCACCTTGCCTGATATTTTGATTCTTCTTTCCGAGGCGCGTCTGGGTTTGGGCGATTTCGCCGGAGCCGGTCTGGCCGCCGACAAATTTCTCGCCGTCTCCACCGAACCACCGGCGCAGGCGAGGGGACAGATTTCCAAAGCTCGTTCCGAGGCCGGTCTCCATCGCTTTCACACCGCACGACAAGCCGTGGACAAAGCTCTTTTTCTTCAACCCGAGGGTCGCCTCAACTCCGAGGCGCGGATTGCGTCGGGAGATATTTATTTTGCCGAAGGGGAATATGACAGCGCCGCGCGGGCGTTTCTTTCCGTTTCGGTTCTAAGCGACGACCAAAAGCTCGCTCCGAAAGCCCTCTCCCGCGCTGCGGAATCCTACGAGCGCGCGAACAATTCCTCGGAGGCCGACAAGGTTCTCAAGGAGCTCGCCGAGCGTTTCCCGGCCTACCGCCGGGATTCCTGATCCGGCTCAACTCCCGCAAAGCAGAACAATCAACTGCGCGGCCATGATGCGAAGCAGCATCGTAAGCGGATACACAGCCGCGTAGGCCACCGAGGGCGAGTCGGATTTTGTGATGGTGTTGGCGAAGGCTAGCGCCGGGGGATCGGTCATGCTCCCGGCAAGCAGGCCGCAGAGCGAAACGAAATTGAGCTTCAGCGCCAACCGCGCAAAGAGGCCAACGGCAAGCAGCGGAAGAATTGTAATCGCGCAAGCCCCGCCCAGCCAAATCAGCCCCTCCGAACTCAGCAGGGTGGGGAGGAATTTCTCGCCCGCTTTGATGCCGACACTGGCGAGGAAAAGAATAATTCCCATCTCGCGTAGAGCGGTATTCGCCGTGGCGGGCATGAACCAGACGAGCGGCCCGAGTTTTCCAAGCCGCGCGAGCAAAATTGCCAACACAAGCGGACCTCCAGCAAGCCCCAGCCTCACCGGCACGGGAAGCCCCGGAACCGCAAATGGAACGAGGCCCACCGCCACGCCAAGAAGAATCCCGAGAAAGATCGGAATGAAGTTTGTTTGATTGAGGGCGCGCAGGGAATTGCCGAGCGCATCGGAGGCTTTGGCAATGTGTTCCTCGTCGCCCACGACATGAAGGAAATCACCAAATTGAAGTTTGAGCTCCGGCGTGGCAGGCATTTCCACATTGGTCCGCACCACACGGGTGATCGTGACTCCGTAGATAGAGTCCAGACCGAGTTCCCCGATGCTTATTCCGAGAACTTCCTTGCGCGTCACGACCACGCGGCGGAAGGCCACTCGGCCCGGAGCTTTCATCAAATCCATGCCGCTCTTCCGGCCCACAATCAGGCGAAAGGCCTCGAGGTGTTTCGCTGTGCCAATCGCCAAAATTCGATCACCTGCGTGGATCACAGTCTGCTCGGTGGCGAGTTCCACCTCTTCACTCTCAAGTCGCTTGATTCGCGAGACGCTCACCGTTAATTCCCGCCGTCCGGGAATCTCTGCGATTGTCAGGCCGTTCAAATTCGGATTCTCAACCGCCAGATTCATTCTAAGCAGTGGCTCGAAACCTTTCTGCTGCTCTTCAGTGAAAGCCTCCGCCTCTTTTTCGGGATCGATGCGGAAGAGGGTCTTAAGAAAAAGCATCACCCCGATGATCCCAAAAATCCCCACAGGATATCCTATCGCATATGCTAGAGCCGGCAGGGCCACCCTGTCCGCGGAGAGTTGCGAGGAGTGGTTTTTTTGAAGAATTCCAAGAGTCTGCTGCGCTGCGCCGAGGGCGGGAGTGTTTGTTGTTGCGCCGCTGAAAAGCCCCGCCGAGGCGATGGGATCCATACGGGCAAGCCATCCGTAGCCCAGTGTCACCAGAATTCCGCAAACGACGATCCCCGCTGCCAGCAAGTTTAATTTCACGCCCGCGCGTCGGAGCGAGGCAAAAAAGCTCGGCCCGAGCT
>JBIPMC010000342.1:0-2566 GCA_044369345.1 Terrimicrobiaceae bacterium | reverse complement strand
ATCCTCTGGGTTGTATCGGGTTGATCCGAGCCTGTGTAAAAAACGAGGACGGATCCTCCAACCTCGTCCTTCAAGGAGTCTCGCGCGTGCAATTTGAAAGGGTTAGACTCCACCCCTTCCCGCAGAGCAAAATAGCCATTCTGTGCGACCCGGATGAAACAACCGATGAAATGGACTCGTTCCGCGCAAAAATCATGTCGGCCTTCAGGATCCAGACCTCCAAACAACTGGGCATCCCCGAGGGATTCGTGACCCACCTCGATACGATCACATGCCACGGAGCCTTCACCGACCTGATTTGTTCGACCGTTTTTGAAAATCCCCAGACTCGTCGACTGCTTTTCGAACAATTGGATGTCGTCGCGAGAATGGAGCTTCTCGAGCATTTCCTCAGCACTGAAACCGGCGAATAAATTGCCCGCCTCCCAGCGTACTCTGTGACAATCGCGCCACATCGTTCTTGAGGCTAGCCACCGAAAAGCAACTTGCTAAAGTCTCGGCAGGCAAAAAAGCGGGGTTTTAGATTCCACACATCCCGTTGCCGACAATCTACTAAATGTCCATGGAACAAAAATCGCTACCCGGTCATGCGACTGAGCAAAGCCGCTTTCAGACGGCGAAATTGACCCTGTTTGTGGATCGGTTCATGACGGTTTTCATTAAATTCGGCGGCGCCCTCGTCATCACCTCGGTCCTTGGCATTTTTGTTTTTATCTTTCTTCAAATCTGGCCGCTGTTCTCTCCGGCCAGCGTGACACCGGTGAAAAGCATCCAGCTTCCCGATGCCAAATACGCGCTACTCGGAATTGACGAGTGGGGCGCTAAGCCATTTCTCGTGGAGCCGGACGGCTCTTTGCTCGTGGTGGATTACGAGACCGGCGAAACTCGCGACCAGTCCCTCGACTTGGGCATCACTGGTCAGGTCACCTCGGCCTCACTGAACAAGAGAGAGCAAAAAATCATCCTGGGCACCTCGGATGGACAATTCGTTCTGGTCTCCCCGAATCACATCTCGCGCGAAATTGAGGGCCGCCAAATCATCGAGGTGAAACCAGCAGCCGAGCCTGCAGCTCCCATCGGCAATCCCGGCATGCCGATCACAGACATCGCCTATGGTGATTCCGGCACAAGCAAGCTTGTCGTCGCCCTCCAGACGGACGGCGAGACCAGTCGAGTCACGGCCGCAGTTTTCAAACGCAAACGCTCCCTCATGGGCAAAGGCAAAGAGGAGTTGGTCGGAACACACGATCTCATGCCTTTGATCCCAGGACGCCCCGAGAAAATCCTCGTGCCTGTCACGGGCGATTCGGCACTTATTCTGACGGAAAGCGGCAAGGTCTGCTTCCTCGTGCTGGCGGGCGGAAAATTCGAACTGCGCCAGACCTTCACGCCTTTCGGAGACCTGAGCAATTCGCACATCAACGCGGCGAATTTCATTTTTGGCGATGTCTCGATCGCCTTCGCCAGCGACTCCGGCGAGAACCGGGTTTTTAGCCTGTATTACCCCGAAGGCGGCAAGGAACGGCAGTATGGCCTGACTCATCAATTCCCCAATCTCGGCGCGAGCCCCGTGTTTCTTGTTTCCACCCTGCGCAACAAGGCATTCCTCGTCGGGGGCGGCAGCGAAATTTCGCTGCGCTACTCCACCACAGAGTCGATCCGTTGGCAAAATCGCGTCCCTTACCCGGTGTCGAACGCCGTGATTAGTGGGAAATACCAGCGCCTCGCCGTGCTGGATGCTTCTAACGAACTCCATTTTTTCCAAATCAACGACCCCCATCCCGACTCGGGCTGGAAGGCGCTTTTCGGCAAGGTGTGGTATGAGGGCGCGCCTGGTCCGAAATGGGAATGGCAAAGCACCGGCGGCAGCGACGATTTTGAACCCAAATACTCCCTCGTGCCACTTATCTTTGGAACGCTCAAAGGCACGCTCTACGCCATGGTTTTTGCCGTGCCGATCGCCCTTCTTTCGGCCCTCTACACCTCCCAATTCCTCGACCCCCGCTTCCGCTCCGCCGTGAAGCCCACGATGGAAATCATGGCCTCGCTGCCATCGGTCGTTCTGGGTTTCCTTGCCGCGATCTATATTGCTCCGATGATCGAGCGCCAGATTCCATCGCTCTTGTTGGTTGCTGCCGGGGTGCCTCTCGTGGCGGCATTCTCGGGATTTTTCTGGAGCCACCTGCCGATCCAGATTCGGAAATTCATCCACCCCGGCTGGGAGTGGATCGTTTTTCTTCCGCTGCTCCTGGCAAGCGCGGGGGTTCTTTGGTCGGTCGGGCCCGCCTTCGAGGCGCTGGCATTTGTTGTGACCGATCCTGCCACCGGCCAAAAAACAGCCGACTTCCGCGCCTGGTGGCCTGATGTGACAGGTTCGACCTATGACCAACGAAACTCGCTGGTCGTGGGTTTCATGATGGGTTTTGCTGTGATTCCGATCATTTTCACCATCACCGAGGACGCCCTCTCGAATGTTCCGAAGCCCCTGATCACAGCCTCGATGGCCTGTGGAGCGAGTCGGTGGCAGACCGCTCTCCGAGTGGTCATGCCCACCGCCTCGGCAGGG
>JBIPMC010000395.1:0-2569 GCA_044369345.1 Terrimicrobiaceae bacterium | reverse complement strand
ATTTGTAAAAACAAATACAAACGAAGCGTGGGTATGGGATGATGAACGAGGTTTAACACATTTTAATTATACGCCATACGCTTATAAAAGACATCCAAATGGTAAATACCGTTCTCTATATGGTGAAAATTTAACTAAAATAACAAATTTTGTAAAAAATGATCCAGAACTATTTGAGTCTGATGTTGCGGAAACAACACGTATATTAGTTGATATGTATAGTAACTCGGATATACCATCGAAAGGTATAGTTACAATGACATTCGATATTGAGGTCGAGATGATTACTGGTGTACCAGATCCAACATTAGGTAATAATGAAGTCACTTCAATTGCATATCACGATTCCGCAACGAACCATTATATCATTTTGGTTTTGGACAAAAAGAAAAAATTACAAAAATCAACTACCAATAATAATACAGTAATCCCATGTTATGACGAGAAAACATTATTACTAAAATTTTTAGATGCCATTCAAGAAATACAACCACATATTATGACTGGTTGGAACTGTGACGCATTCGATATACCATATTTGTATAATAGAATAAAACGAGTTTTGGGAAAGTCAAATGCACACAGATTATCCCCGATTGGGGAAATATTCTTCTCTCCTTATAGAAATAGATTCACTATTGCTGGGGTGTCTGTGTTGGATTATATGACGGTATATAAGAAATTCTCATACAAAGAATTACCATCATATGCTTTAAATGCGGTTTCTATGACGGAATTGGGTAGGGGTAAAGTTGAGTATGAGGGCAATCTAGATGATTTAATGGAAAATGACATAGAAACATTTATCCAGTATAATATAACAGACGTTGAACTTATAATAGATTTAGACAAAAAATTACAATACATAGATTTAGTCAGATGTATTGCACATGTAGGTCATGTTCCGTATGAGGATTTTGTGTATTCTTCTAAATATTTAGAGGGTGCTTTATTAACATACTTGAAAAATATAGGTGGGATAGTTGCACCAAATAAACCAGCGGATAGACGAGAGAAAATGGAAGCATTAAAGGCAAGTGGTGAGCAGGGATTCATAGGTGCTTTTGTTAAAGATCCAGTACCAGGCAGATATGAATGGATGTATGATTTGGATTTAACGTCACTATATCCTTCTATAATTATGACATTAAATATTTCACCAGAAACTAAAATAGCAAAGATAGAAGATTGGAGTGCAGAAGAGTTCTTACGTGGAACGTCGGAACATTATATTGTAAATGGTAAACAAGTATCACATGAAAAACTAAAAGAATTTTTAGATAAGTATAAACATACTGTTGCTTCAAATGGTGTAATGTATAGTTCTGAATATGTTGGATTAATACCCGCTATATTAAATGATTGGTTTGATAAGCGTGTTGAATATAAAGATGAAATGAAACGTTGGGGTAAAGAAAATAATACAGAAAAATATGAATTTTATAAAAAACGCCAACTAGTACAGAAGATTCTACTCAACTCTCTATATGGTGTTTTAGGATTACCTGCCTTCAGATTTTATGACATTGATAATGCTGAGGCGGTTACATTGTCCGGGCAAACCGTTATTAAAAAAACACAAGATGCTATAAATCTAAAATATAACAAAGAATTAAAAACAAAAGAGATTGACTATGTCCAATACGTAGATACAGACTCGGTATTTGTTTCATGTCTTCCTCTGGTAAAGAATAGATTTCCAAACTTAGATACGAATGACATTGAAATTATGACTCCAAAAATATATGATATAGCAACTGAAGTTCAAGACTATGTTAATTCGTTTTACGATGTTATGGCCAAGAAGTTATTTAATACGGAAAAACATAGATTGGAAATCAAACAGGAAATGATTGGTAGGACAGGATTCTGGCAAAAAAAGAAAAGGTATGCACTTTGGATTATATCTGACAATGGCGTTCCGATGGATAAATTGGAAGTTAAGGGATTGGACATAGTTCGTTCATCATTCCCAAAGTCTTTTCAAAAAATTATGAAAGGTGTACTTATAGATATTTTGAAAGGCAAGGATAAGAATGAAATAGATGATTATATATTAAAGTTCAAAAAAGAACTTAACACGATTGTGTATGCTGAAATAGCTAAAAACTCTTCAATAAAAGATATAAAAAAATACCAGGCACTAACTGGTAATGTTATGGGTAAGTTTGGTAAAGGAACGCCGTCACATATTAAAGCTGCAATGAACTATAATAGTCTATTACAATTATTTAAGTGTCCTCCAAAATACCCACCAATTAAAAATGGTGATAAAGTTAAAGTGGTTTATTTAAAAAATAATCAATATGCATTACAGGAGTTAGCATTTAGAGGAGATTCCGATCCAATAGATATATTAGACTTTATAAAGGAACATATTGATGCTAACGAATTGTTTATGTCAGAACTTGATTCAAAATTAAAAAGTTTTTACGATGCTATGAAATGGGATTTCCCATCAGAAAATAAAAAAATAGCAAAAAAGTTTTTTTCTTTCTAAAAAAAAATCGTATATTTGTTTTATTAATACATTGTTTTATCAAAAGGATTTTGTTATGGAAAAGTCGAG
>JBIPMC010000341.1:0-2573 GCA_044369345.1 Terrimicrobiaceae bacterium | reverse complement strand
AACCGCATCCGAGATTGTGGACCAGTTCCTCCAAGTCGAGGCCGAGAGCGACGAGAAGATAAACAACATCGTCTTCATGGGCATGGGCGAACCGATGGCGAACTACGACAATCTCCTCCGCGCCATCACCGTCCTAAACGCACCGTGGGGTGTTGGGGTCGGCGCGCGCCACATGACGGTTTCGACCTCGGGCCTCGTGCCTCGCATCCGCGATCTGGGAGAGCAACCGCTGCAAGTGCGACTCGCCATTTCTTTTCATGGCGCTACCGACGAAGTTCGGAGCCGCATCATGCCAGTGAATAAAAAATATCCCGTCGAGGAACTTCTCTCCGCCTGCGAGGACTATGTCAGTCTGAAAAAACAGCGTCTCACTTTTGAATATATCCTTATCCGGGACATCAACGACTCCCCCGAGCAGGCCCGTATCCTTGCCAAGCAAGCCCGCCGAGTGAATGCCAAGGTGAATCTCATTCCCTACAACACCGTCGAGGGCCTGGAGTGGGAACGCCCGGACGAACCTCGTCAGGACGAGTTTCTCGGAATCCTCCGAAATGCCGGCACCGAGGCGACACTGCGCCGTGAAAAAGGTCACGACATCGCCGCCGCCTGTGGCCAACTCCGCCTCCAAGTCGAAAAATCCTTTGCGCGCGGCGCGGTATTGAATTAGCGATTCATTGATGTCGGAAAACGACGATGATTTTGAACCCGAGGAGGCTTGGGACGAGTATGTGTGGGAGCGCTTCCTCCAAGAGCAGGACCGAAACACCGAGAAATACTTCAAACTTCTCGAGACCTACATGGATCACCCGAACCGGGACGAGATTATCGCCGAGGAAATGGGCTGGAGTATATTCGAGGCCGCCAAGGAAGCAGCCGACTCCCAAGAGGGCGACGAAACGCTGGAGTTCATTCTCGATGAGGAAAGCGAGGGCGATAACGAGTTCGAGGAGTTCACCCAATCCCCTGTCTATGCAGACACGCTGAGGCTCCACAAATGGATCAACCGGCTTTTCGATACGCGCGAGGATTTGAGGGAGCACCCCGAGGCGGTTCGTTTTGCTACTCGATCCGCCATTTGCGGAGCCAAACTCGCCGCTGCATTGTGCGGCCAGGGACAAACCGAGATCGGCATGACCATCGCTTATCTCAAGCGCGCCCTGAAAGCGGCAAACGACGCCCTGGATGCTGCACAAAACCTAGCCGACTCGGGTGTGCTCGACCGGCGCCGCGCCAATCACGGGCGGCGTTTGGTTTTTTCGATCCGAAACCGCGTTGTGGACCACATGCGGGAGTATCGTCGCCTCTGGTCGAAGCGCCACGGGAACTGAGCCCCTAGACCTTTGCGTTGTCGCCGACTGCCGCCATCATTTCGCGCTCGAGGGAACCCTCGCGCCTGGTGGGATTGCTTCGAAAATCCCGCCACCATTGCACGATGTGAATGAGTTGCTTCCAGATCCGGCCGCGAAACGAATTCGGAAGCAGAATCAAATCCCAGAGCCGCGATTCGCTAGTGGACATCTGGCGCTTGAACTCGGCGTCGTTTTGCAGGAAATCGTAAATCCGCCGGCCCTCCTCGATGCACTTCTGAATCGAGAAAAGCATGAGCAAACGCCCCGGGCTTTGGGCGGCGAACTCTGGATCGAACACGGTGCTGTGCATGCAATACGAGTCCATTCCGAGAAACCCGATCTCATGCGCAATAAGGCGGCCATCGATAGTGAGGATGCAGACCCGCACGCGACTACGCGCAGCGAGATTTTGCATGAGCAGAATGTAAAAACTCCGCATCTCGGCGAGTTGAAAAATCCCGGCCCGCTCCTGCCACTTCCAACTCGATTTTTCCAACTCGACTATCTTCGGGAGCCACGGCGCGATTTCTTTGGCGGTATCGAGAACCCGCATTTCCACATCGCCCGCTTCGGAAAGTTTGCGGGCTTTTCGTCGAAGGTTCTGGCGTGTCTTAGGGCCAAACACCGTCGCCGTGTAGGAGGTGAAATCCGTAAACCTGTCGAGTTCCACGAAAAACCTCGGCGTCCGCTGCCGCAAAAGGTGCGGAAATTTCAGGGTCAGCATGCAGGGTTCCAGAACCTCCTCCGCAAAATTGCGGCTGAGCAAAGGCAGCCACACGAAGTTGAACTCCTGCAAATTCGCGGCGAGCGCGGATACCAAAGCCTCCCTTGCCTCTGGAATCGCGACCGGGTCGAAGAGGTCGGCCGCTTGCGAAGCCGCCGGAAGCAAGGCCTTGCCAAAGGCTGGAAGCGGGTATTCAAAAAAAGGCCACACGCCAACCAATTGCCCTTCCATCTCAGCGATCACAAAAAACACCTCATGCCGCCGCCCCAAACTCGACAGCCATGTGTAAACCCACTCGGGCGAAAAATAGACATTGGGCGCAGGCAGCGACTCGTAGAGCACCGCGTATTCGTCCTCCAACGCAAAGGCTTCTTTGCGAGTACGAATCACGAAAGTTGTGACCTTGGGGAGCATGCCGACCTTGAACTCGCTCTTTCGCGGCGGCTTTCCAAGGAGATTTTCCCGGATAAATGAATTACCGAGGTCGCTTCGCCCCGACT
>JBIPMC010000368.1:0-2574 GCA_044369345.1 Terrimicrobiaceae bacterium | reverse complement strand
TAGACGTAAAATTAAAAAATTAACTCTGTCTGTAACACAGCCCTGGCTCTTAAAAATAACAATCTTCAGTAACTGAAGTAAGTACTCCTATTGCAAAGCTGGATGGATGGATAGAGTACCATGATATCCAATATATTTGGAATCATTTCTATTTATATATTACCTTGTTTCAATTTTTTGGTTTTGTTACTGTTTCACTGACTATTAAACTGTATGGTTGCTATTATCGTTAAGACCAACGATTGCAGTTTTGAGATATGAAGATATGGAATAGATTTCTTTTTGGATCTCGCATCGAGACGAAATACAATGATATTCTTGAGGATTAAATAAGAGGTAGTCTCCAGGCCGAAGCGCTACGGCCATCCCAAGTCTTGGAAATGCGAAGTAGCAGACAACTGGATCATTGTAATTATATTTTTGTGTATCAAGATGGGCTTGAACAATAGACATGGTAAAATCGTTATCGGTATGAGCTCTCAGGTGAACATTCAGACCAAACCCTAAGCCACTGTAATATCTTGACGGATTATATTTGGCTGATGAGGCAGTAGGTACCATAGTTGCGAAATTGATACGTGATTTGGCGCATGTAATGTGACGAATGACATCAGTATTAACATACTTGTCAAATGCATGCTCAGCTTTTTTAAGTGTATTGAGAAGTATGTCCCACTGCTTTGATGTAAATCCTTGTTGAATCTTATGATGTCCTGAAATGACACCTCTAACGTTTCTTCCAGGTTGGACACCAACACAGCAATACTTGTGTTTGCTATTTGAATATACACGACGTTGTTTACCCCTGGTTAACGATTGTCGTTGAGTTAAAGCGCATAATCTCATAGCTTCGCATAATTCTCTACTGTCGTTAAATATTTGAAGCGATTCACGCCTAGGAAGACGGATAAATGTTGGGAAAGTATCATATTTTGGTATATGACGTAGGCCCAAGGCAGCGTTGCATGTATCGGCTACCCACAAATCACCGTTTCGAATTCTGAGATAATTAATATCTTTCAAAGTAGGCGTTATGCCATCGTTCTCTGTTTTACCTCCATCGCATACAACAATTCCTTTTGTAATATCGTTGATAGTCAGAAATTTAACATTGCTAGTCGCTTTATTTGATGGAGGCATGATATCTTTAAGAAAATGTTTTTGCTTGATGGTTTTTTTTTTAGTGTTCCTTTCTCTCTTATGCTTGGTGTTTCTTTTGATCGGTTTAGTTGCTTCTTTTTTGAACGCAATTGCAGCTTCTCGAGTTCTTAATGACGAAGGAGTCGCTGCCTTATATGTATGACAATAGGATGGAGTATCTGCGTTATCAAAATATAAGTCTTCATAACCTTGATTACGAATGTGGACTCGTGTCTCATGATCTGTTTGATTACAAACGAAGACTTGTTTCTCACGGGGTTCATGTCCACAAAAGCGCTTTTGTCCGTTACTATTGTGGAAGCGAAATGACAATTCATTCTTGGACTTCTCGCAGGAGTTATCCTCGACATCGTATTCTACACTACTATTCTTAATACCTTGTAATATTTGAGGATATAGATCATGATCATTTTGATTATGAGTTAGGATTTGTGTCTCAAGGGGTGCATCTCCAGAAAAGCGGTGAAGTCCTCCACTATTGTGGAAGCGACACGACAGTTCATTCCTGGACTTCCCCCAGGAGTTACGCTCGACGGCGTTTTCTACGACACTATTCCTAAAACTCATATCTCATGATTTTGTATAATTTATGAATTGTGAAATCAATAATTGTGACGATGGTATTGCTGACAATGATTGTAGTGAATAATAATAATAATAATACTCAATGAATATAATTACTATTTTAATTATATATTATTATTTGGTACAAATAAACTGTTAATTAAACTACAATCGATGTACATAGATTAACAGTTAGTGTAATAAATTTGTCAAGCATAAGATCTGTTATTTGTTAAATTAATAGGATTATGGAATTAACTTTTGATACCTAGTAATGGCGAAGCTTAAATAAACAATTAATACATATTAAAATTATTAAACGAACTATTAAATTTAGTATATTATTATTAACTGACTAATATTAATAATACTCATTAAATAATACACCGTACGGTCATTGTAAGTAATTATTGTTTTTAACGTAAAAACTGTTAATTTAGTAAAGTTAGTAGTATTATTTTATTATTAATCAATTCATACAGTACGAAACTTTACAGTTGATGTAATTATTTTTATATAGTACGTATTAATTCGATTAACAGTTAGTGTAATAAATATTTCAAGCATAATAACTGTATTTTGTTAAATTAATAGGAATATATAATTAACTGTTGATATACCTACCTAGTAATGGCGATCCTTAAATTAACAGTTAATACATATAAATATTATTAAATTAACTACCTATTAAACTTAATGTATTATTTACTGACTAATAATAATAATACTCATTAAATAATACACTGTACGGTGATTGTATGTAATCTTAATTTTCAACGTAAGAACTGTTAATTTAGGTACTAAAGTTAGTCATATTATTTTCTTATAAATCACTTCATACACTATTAA
>JBIPMC010000340.1:0-2575 GCA_044369345.1 Terrimicrobiaceae bacterium | reverse complement strand
CTACAACGGGAAAATTTGGAACATCAACAACAACCGTCTCCTTCGCGCGCGTTTCGAAAAATACCTCAACGCCCCCGCCGCCACGAGCGAGGCTGATGTGGCCTATCGGCAGACCATCGACCGCATCCTCGACCTGCTCTCCCCTGGCAAAGCCTCGCCGCAAAATATCGAGACCGCATTTTCGCTTTTGAAAAAGGCCTCCGAATATCGCGATGACGCCAACCTTTGCCGTACGCTGTCCGACGCCATCCACTCCGCGCGCCGCAGCCTCGAAACGGTGGCAAAACTCCAACGCGACAACGCCAAGCTGGAAAAGGAGCTCGGCCAGGCCGAATGGGACAACCAGATGGCAGCGTATAACCGCATCCTCAACTCACCCACCGGCACCAATGTCTCCCAACTTGCTCAGGAGAACATTAAGATCGAGCGCGATGCCCGCATGGCTTCGACGCAGCGGAAACTCTCCGTCATCGGGCAAACGATCCAAAACAACAAACTCCGAATCGCCTCGGTCGAGCTTTCCACCAAGGGACACCTCCAGGCGCTGATCATTCAATATTTCGCCACCCGGCGCTTCGAGCATGTGATCATCGCCAACCGCTTCTACCGCGCCATATACCCCGACGGCGACAACTCGATTGAAGTTTACAAGAAAATGGTCGATTCCCTTCCAGTGAACAAGGATGCCGGGCAAGCCAAGCTGAACGCCGAATTCGACCCGCGCGTATCTGGCTCACAAGGCGTGCTCGACCGGCAAACCACCACCGGTGCCGGAGCGGGCGGCACTGGAACGAATGTCGTTATCAACAACAACACCGGCAGCGAACCCATCACGGGAAGTTCGTTCGCAGCGAGCGGAGCGAAGTTCGGCCTCGAAAACATTGGGGTGGAAAGTCTCACTGGTGGCGCCGCCGTAGCCGCGCAAACCATCAGCAAACTCGTCAGCTCGCTCAGCCAGATCGACAGCCTCGCCAGCGAAGCCATTCGCGATGTGAATGAGGGCGTCGAGACCTACAAATTCCTCCTTCAAAAAGGTGAACTTCAAAGCGCCGCCGAGCGTTTGGCCGAAACCTTCGCTCTCGGCGAATACATGCCGAGCGTGCGACTCCTCTCGCGCGACGACAAACGGCGCGCTTTGGAATTCACACGCAAGAGCAACGAACTCCTCGCTGCGCTGGAAGTGAATGACCTCACGCGCGCCGAAAAACTCGTTCCTGAAATGGAGGCCCTCGCGAAGGATTTCGACCCAAGCAAGCCGCTCGCCAAGGTCGAGACCGCCAAGACGATCAGCGCCATGCACCTCGCCAAGGCCCGCACCGCCGCCGTCTCCGGCGACAAGGCCACGATGGAAACCGAACTCCGCGCCGCAGCCGAAATTTGGCCCCGCAACCCCGCCCTTGCCGAAGTAGGAAAAACGATCTTCACCCAGTCGGATATCCAGCAACAGGCGATGAATGATTTCGAGCGCCTGCTGCAACAGAAAAACTACCGCCAGATTTTCGAGGACCGGATGCGCTTCATCGCCGCCGCCGCGCTTTATCCGGATAAGCAAAAACAACTTGGCGAGGTTTTGGAAAAAATGTCGATGGTTGAAGCCTCGATCGTGAAAGCCCAGGAGATCTTGAGCCGGGGCGATGCCGCCGGAGCTTGGGAAAGCGCCGAGTCTGCGCGGAAGGAATTCCCCAACGACAACAAGCTCAACCAACTCCGCGCCGACCTCACCACGCAGGCCTCACAATTCGTGCAAGCCATCAACCACGCCGAGGAATTGGAAAAGAAGGATCTTCCCGGCTCCTCTCTCGCTTGGTATCTCAAGGCCCGCCAAATCTACCCATTCAGTGCCTTTGCGAAGGCCGGCATCCAGCGCCTCGGAACGAAGGTTCTGCCCGACGCCAAATAGCCGATGAAGCGCCGGATTTTGCTCGTGGACGGCCACAGCGTGATTTTTGCCTGGCCCGATCTCACTGAAATCCACCGGCGAAACACCGCCTCCGCCCGGGAAAACCTCGTCCGCTGTTTGACCGCCCTCCAAGACTCCACCGAATGGGAGGTTGCCGTGGTCTTCGACGGTCGCGGCGCCAAGGCCTCGAGCGATTCGGAACCTAATGGCATTGCGGTCTTCTACTCCAAGTCAGGCCAAACCGCCGATGAAATCATCGAACGCCTCGCCGCCAAATATGCCGCAACTTGCGATGTCACTGTCGCCACCAACGACCACATGGAGCGCACCACCGTGGAAGCCCTCGACTGCCTGAGCATTTCCACCGACCAACTCCTTGCCGAAATCAACTCCGCTGGAACCGCCCTGCGCGAGCGCATCCAAAACCTCGGTAAAAAAGCCCCCCGCCCCAACAAGCAAATCTTCCCGCAGGGTCGCTGAGAAAGGTAGTGCAACTGTATTGGTTCAGCGTCAATTGGAAACAATCGGGGTGTGAGTTACGGAATGGGTGGGTTGGTCTTGATGGTTGATTTTGCATTGTAGCCTGGCCGAGGCGAGTTTTTGGTCGCGGGCGGCGAAGATGGCCTTGTCTTTGCCGAGAAGTTTGTCGTGGGGAGTGATGTATCCGATGGCGGA
>JBIPMC010000357.1:0-2578 GCA_044369345.1 Terrimicrobiaceae bacterium | reverse complement strand
TAGGCACATGGTGGTTTTCCATGTGCCTACCGGCCTAGTAGGGCGCCCCATATCAAGAGGTGGCTAATGTATATCCACCGAAACAAGCTTGGGCCTGGCACGAAAATTTTTCTGCGCATTTCGGCAAGGAATGGGCGGCAGGTTCGAACTTTCGTAAAAGCGAATCTCAGCAAGTGGTCGCCGGATGAGTTGGTCGAGCTTGAAGAGCTTCTGGTCGAGCTACGCCGCGCCCGAGGCGCTGCGGCTAAAGAGGCTGCCCGCCGGAAAGTGATAGAGATGGTGGCGTCACGCACGCCAGTGAACAAATGGTGGCGCTTGTTCAGTCAGCCCGCACCGCCCTTGAGGCCGCCAATAAGTAAACACAACCCAATACGAGGAGATAACGATGTCTGAGCTTGATGATTATGTGAGGAATGTCCAGCCCCCCGCTGACCCGCACGGTTCTTACGAACTGAAGGATACGAGTTTCAGTCTAGGCTCACCGGTTGGGGCTTTGGACTCTTGGGCGGAGACGGTGCAGCCGCCCCCGCTGTCTAAAATGCCCCAGGGACTAGAGGCGCTCCGCCTTATACCGCCCAATTACAGGCCTCAAAGATCTTATGAGGAGATTCTTAACGCCCCTCCTCCTGGACCTGAGTACGGGCCTCAACTGTCTGCCACGCGGCTTTCGCAAGAGGCAACGCCAGGATGGCAGGCGGGCGTCAAGTATTTTGAGAATAACCTCACTCTTGGCGGTGCCGACTTCCAGAAGTCAGTGGCGGGCTGGAAACTTATGGCTGACCCTGAACTAGATGTGGAAGATTTGCAACGTGAGATTGATACGCACGAGGTGATTAGGGCTCAGATAGGTGCTGAGGATTACGCCAATACGCACGGCTTTTTTCAGATTTACAGACTTAGAGACTTGCCGTGGGATGACCCTAATGCTCCTGAGAGCGAGCGGGGGATGGATTTACTGTTTGACTTTCCCGGGCAGCTAATCAGAGGTCTACCGGCTATGGGTGTCGCGGGCGGGGGAATGGTGGCAGGCGCTTTAGTCGGAAGTATGTTCGGCGCTCCGGTAGTTGGCGGCCTTGTTGGTGCGGCGGTAGTAAATGGCTTGGGTATGACCGGCAGCCACTTCTATGAAATGCGCCGGGCAAACGTAAATCGTGATACCGCTCTTGCTGGAGCCTTAGCCGTTGGTGCCGTGGGTGGTGTCGCTACCACAATAGGCCAGGGCGCTTTAGCTAATGCGGCCCCTAGCGTCGCCCGCTCAATTTTTGCTTCAGCTACTTTCAAGGAGCTGCTTTCCCATTCGCTCATTCACATGGCCAGAGCAGTTGGAATAGATGCGGCGTCAGGTGGCGTTCAGTCTGCTTCAGACGCGGTGGCAAAATATTTTGAGACCAGGGCGGCCAACAATGCCCCTGGAGTGAAGCCGTTTACTTTGTCCGAAGGGATGCAGGAAATAACACAAGGCGTAATTTCTCAATCTGTAATCGGGGCCACGCTCGGCACAGCAGGCACCACATTAGGTGCTGCTACTGGTTGGAGAGCCATCAAAGCGCACGCTGAATACCTTACGGCCAAAGAGCTTCACGCCCAGGAAATGGCGCACGCAAAAGTGCTTGAGGACCACGTTAAGCAACTGCAAGAAGCTGAGCAACAAGCAGCCCTTAATGTCAAGATCTCCGATGAGACAATCAAATCGCGTAAGCCGCTGAAGGGCTTTCTTCAAGTGGACCAAATTTTGGACATCGCGACCGCTTCAGAGAACCTGGAAAATGCGAAAGCCAATCATGAGGCTGCTACTCCTGAAGAGAAGGTTTTATCTGGGGCAGCTGTGAAGCTCGCAGAGGCTGAATTAAAACAGGCGAGGTATGAGGCTAAGGTAAAGTCTTTAGAGGAGGCTTTAACAGATCCACAGCTAGTTGTCAGGACCTCAGAGCGTCGCCAAGATCTTGAAAAGCACATTCAGCAGCTAAACAATGACCTTGCTTTTGCCGATTCGCCAGGTGAGAGGCTGGCCGCTCAAGAGAGCTTGAAGAAAGCTAAGGCTGACTTGCGAGAAGTGGAGCGGCTCGCCGCACTTGGTAGCGAAGAAAAGGTCAGAGTCGACCTGATGGCGCAGAAGGCGCGGCTAGAGAAATACGCTCATGATTCTCAGCTGAGTGTAGCGCGGGCAGCTCTTGAGGCAAGAATTGCCAATCGAGCCAAGGCCATAAACAGCCTGAAAGGTTTCATCAAGGACATGAAAGCGGAAGCCAAGCTTGAAGGTGATGAGGCGCACACAGCAGAGAAGCGCGCCGCTCTGGAGCAGCTTAAGGAACAACAAGAGCTTGACCATGTGCTTTTAGGAATGATTGATGATGGTAGTATCGCCCCAGGTGACTTGAAAGACCTGACACCACAGACGCCCACCACGCGGCTGACTGGTCTTGTGAAATTGGCCGAAAAGCAAATTGACCGCGCGGCCAATCAGATGGGCCAAGCAAGAGCCAAGTCAATGGCTGCGGCTAAGAAGCTTCTTGACGAGGTGATTGATAAGGCGCGGCTGCCCAAGGAAGACCGGCAGGCGCTCAAGGCATCCTATGAT
>JBIPMC010000358.1:0-2579 GCA_044369345.1 Terrimicrobiaceae bacterium | reverse complement strand
AGGGGCGGTACGGTAGACCTAACTGTGGCCGAAGAGCCTCGCTGGGTGACCTTTGGTGTTAAAGATCAAGGCCGCGGTGTGCCGCCGGAAATGAGAGAAGCTATTTTTGACCGCTTCAAGCAGGTTGAACACGACGACGCCAGGGTAAAAGGCGGCAGTGGCTTGGGTCTTGCTATCTGCAAAGCAATTGTGGAGCGTCATGGCGGTTTAATTGGGGTAGATTCAGTAGAAGGCAAGGGGAGTAATTTCTGGTTTAAATTACCTCGTCAACCCGGTGCTTTGTAGAGCCCCAACTGGTACGATTTTGCTGTGATTCTGGAGGGAATGCTTTGGCCAAGGTTCTGGTAGTTGAAGACGATGTATCACTGGGCAAGATGGTACGCGACTGGCTGGCCCTGGAGCATCATCAGACCGAGGTGGTCACCGATGGCGCTGAAGCCAAGGAAATGCTCAAGGTCTACAAGTTCGATGTGATTGTTCTGGACTGGGAGCTGCCCAATCTGTCCGGTATCGAGATTCTCAAAGATTTTCGTTCTCGGGGTGGTTTGACCCCTGTGCTTATTCTCACAGGCAAAGGTTCCATCATTGAAAAAGAAGCCGGCTTTGACGCTGGTGCCGATGACTACCTGACCAAGCCCTTCCACGGCAAAGAGCTTACCGCGCGTCTCAGAGCACTTCTGCGCCGCCCTGAGGGTTACTCTGGGGATATTCTTAAAGCCGGCCAGCTGCGACTTGACCGTGCCAACTACCGTGTTACCAGAGGTGATGACGAGATCAAACTCTTGCCTAAAGAGTTTGCCTTGCTGGAATTTCTCATGCGCCATCAAAATCGGGTGTTTGCCCCTGAGGCCCTGCTTAACCGGGTCTGGGAATCGGATTCGGAGGCCACCGTAGATGCTCTTACCACCTGCATCAAGCGCTTGCGCAAGAAAATAGATGTAGAAGGTCAGCCCTCTGTGATTCGCACTGTGCATGGTGTGGGTTATAAGCTCGAATAATATTGCGGGCAAAAAAACTTAGAAGCACTACGTCGTTTATTTATCTCCACCACGAAGTAAAAATAGGGTTGCTGATGCAGCTGAAAGCTCCTCAGGCAATTTTGTTTGACTGATCGGTGCGGATGTTTGGAGAATTGGATCTCCAGGTATGATTCATGTGGTACGTTAAGATATGTGGGTTTGTATTGGGGGGCGGAAAGATATGCGTCGTTCGGCCGCACAAGTGGCGATTGCCCTCAATATAGTATTTGGTGTGTTCATCGTCGGCTCCCTCGGTCTGGTGTCTTATGAGATGAGCCGTATTCTTCTGGCCCGTGAGCAGCTGAGGCATTGCCTGGAGCTCACCTCCCTGGGTGGAGGGGCTGCCCTGGCGTCCACTTCGTTGACTGGTGCGGCAGCTCAGTCGCAGGCCACCACTGTAGCCATGAACATTCTCAAGAAAAATTCTATTCTGGGCCAATCCCTTACCGGCAGGTCCAGTCAGGTAGCCAGCATTGCTGCTCTCAACCCTACTCCTGGTCAGGTCAATGTTTGCTTTGAGTTTGTAGATCCTATCAATAAGCAAACCGTGGCCAGCGGCACCGATACCGGAGTGCTAAAAGTGCATGGTGCTTATGCCTATCCGCTTTTCTCCGGCGGCTTCGGCTCTATCGGTGTGTCTACTTATACCCTGGTGTCAGAGGCTACGGCCGGTATGCCGGCGATTGACCTGGCAATTGTCTATAACAACTCCGGTTCCATGGATGATCAGACCAAGGTGACCATGGTGCGCCGCTATTGGGACTACAGTGACGGCAACAGCATGATCTACCACACTCCCCGGCCAGGTGGTACACCAGCAGAAGGCACCATTGCATCGCTCGTATGCCCTAACCCTCAGGGTACACAGCTGAATGCTTTGGAGCCGCAAAATCTTGATGCTGCAGGTGATTCTAGAACGGCCCTGTGTCCTAAGGAATTTAGTGAAGGTGGAACCACCGGTCTTACGGTTCCGCTGCGCGGCTTTAACGACAACAGTCCTCCTGGTGACACGCCTCCCAGCGGAGGGGTTGGTATAGGCGGTCTGACTAAGGGCCCCGGCTACACGACTGGTGCGGGCAGCATCACTCCCGGTTTGACGAATAACATGGGCAATATCACTATGGTTCTTCCATTTGGATCTGAGCCGCTGCCCAAAAAACGTAAAGTAGCGGTGCCCCAGGCTCAGTGGTGGAAGCAGACTGTGGCGGCTTTGCCGCATATTCTGGAGCAACCGGCATACGCTCATTACACCCTGGACGGCACCGATGGCCCCGACTCTTATAATCCGTGGAACGCTGATGGTTCGTTGTTCACTGATATGGTGGTTAACCTCGACGGCAACACTCATTTTGCCGGTAACTTTACCGATCCGGCTTTCCCTAGCTATAGTTTTGTCAGCTTGGACTATCTTGTTGAAGCGGCTCGCGGCAACATGGAAAATGGTGGCGTGGCTCCCAATGCCTGGATCTCAACTAACCTCGACAGCGTGTCTCAGCCCGGTTGGCAGAGTGCCTACATGTGCAGTGCATACAAGCAGTTGCAGCCTAAGATTACTGTGGA
>JBIPMC010000054.1:0-8770 GCA_044369345.1 Terrimicrobiaceae bacterium | reverse complement strand
TTCAGAGAATTCAGCACAACAGCCGTGGAGCCTGTGCTGGTCAGCGTAGCCGCAATTTTATCCCCGATGTGGCCGGATTTTCCGACACCGAGAACGACGACCTTGTTGCGGCGCTCGACGGCAGACTTGATGAGATCGACGGCTTGAATGAATCGATGGTCGAGACGGGCGGCGACGGAGGAGACTTCGGTGATTTCGGTTTGAAAGACGCGCCGGGCGCGCTCCAGATAATCCATGCTGGAGATCATGGCGGAACGGCGTCGTGCCGCGCAAGGACGGGATTACCAACCGCGCCGCTCGATGGCATCCATGTAGAGTGTGATCGGATCCCGGCGCGGCGGCACGGGGTCGGGCCGGGTTGTCTCGGAGAGCGGGCTTTCGGATTCATTGATCTGAGTCGCCTCGAACCAATTCAAATAATCCGCAATCGCCTTGTGGCGCTCCACGAGCAGGGCTCGGATTTTTTCAACCTCCTCGATCCGGTGCTCAACCTTGGACTTCGGTTTGGCAGCTAGCAGCATGGCGATGTTCCGGTATTCCTCCACGATAGGCCTCAAGAGGGGATGGGCTCGGAATTCAAGATTGAGCAAATCAACCAATCGCTGCCTCATGAGAAATGCACCACCCGGATTGCGGGCGGCAAGCGGCAGTGCCATCGGTCCGCTGGCTCCGGTGGAGTTTTTCTTTTTGGGATCGGCCGGGACCTCCAAGTCGAGGATTTGGCCTAATTCCTCATCGGTTTTTAGAACGGTGAGCGAAGCCAACCTGGGAGGCATCGAACTTCTTGCCAGAGCGAGGGTCCAGACTTTGGTGAGAGAGGAAAGATCGGGAGAGGCGTCCGGAAACGCCTCGAGGAGCTTGGCCGGATCAGAGCTCGTGCATGCAGGGCTTTCGAGGTAGGCGAGAAATTGCTTTTTCGAGTTTTTGGATTCGGAGATGGCCTTCACGAGAGCCAACGCCTGCGCGCGAAAAAGCAGCAATGAGGTCACATCAAGGCGCTCCGTTTTTTGCTGCATGAAATCTCCCAGTGAAGGGGGGCGCTCGCTCTGGATCAACGCGGCATGAACGCCGTCGGGAACGGTTCTGCTACTGCGGCGGATTTGCTCGCCGATCCCTTCGACCAACCACCCAGGCGGCTGGGTATAGGTTTTGCCGACCTTGGGAGGGGCTTGGCGATGCATGGCCCGTAAAGCGAGGGCGCGGATCACCTCAGTTTCAAAATATCCGGGGCGCATCGCCCAGTTGTCGAACACATCGATCTGGACCTTCATGCCCCCCTCATCCATCTCGAACAAATTGCACTGTGCGCCTTTCGATCCCCGGGGTTTTGCCGCACGGGTTTTGTCGACAATGATGATCGGCGATGCTGCAGTGAGCTTTTCGCCAGTGAATTTCTCCCATTCCTTGGAAGCCTCCTGAGAGAGGCGCGCGAGCCGGGACCGCACCTCTCGGTCCGGCGAGTAAATGACGAAACCTTTTGATTCCAGTGAGCGGCCAAGGCTCTGCTGTCCGAAAACAACGGAGGCCGTGAGCGCGCATAAGACCGCTATTAGCGTAAGGATTTTTTTGGCCATCGGACGACAATCCGCTTGGATGTGACTTCGGCGGATTTCGCTCCATCGAAAAGCGCGAGTGTGGGATTAAGGGACCGAAAGAACGGCTCCCAAAGAGGGAGGAGAAACTGGGCAAGCACACCGGGAATCATCAACTTGCCGACTGAGGCATCCAATACGCTGACGCCCAATTTTCCATCCTGCGAGTCGGGCGCGAAGGCGACACTAAAATAGAGGGGCCGGTCAAAAACCGCCTTCTGTACTGTAAATTCCAACCTCCCTTCGCCTAGTGAAACATAGCAACGCTGAAACTGGACTTTGATCCCGAGAAGGCTTTCCGTCGGGCGCAAATAAACAGCCGATGCAAGGAATTGGTTGATGGATTTATCATCGCCCTGCCAGGCACCGCCCGGGGATTGCGATGCCGCGCGGAGGAAGGAGAGCATTTGCGAGATATCATCGCTGCTCGCTGTGGCAAACGGCCTTGGGATGTCGGCGGGAGGTTGTAGTGCCAAGTAGCCACCGAAGCCAAACGCACCGAGCACGAGCAGGAGAAAAATCCTGAAAAAAATCGTCGAAAAACTAGTCCCCGCCTGCCGAAGTTTGGCCGGACCTATCGGGACTTGATGCTTGTAAATCAGCGGAGCGCTCCCTCCGGCGATTTCGGAAGGATTCACTGTCCATTTAGGCTTTGAGCCGATAACGGGAGGTGGCAGGTGCTTTGCGCAGTTGCGGCAGAAGACCCGCATGTCGTCGTTCTCCGACTCGCAAGAGCCGCAGATTTTCATGTCGAGGCGGGTTTTGATTCGACCTTGGGCGTGGGTTTGCTTTCTGCGGGTTTGGTCTCGGTCTTCGCCCCTGCTCCACTGGAGGAGTCACCGCCGTCTTTTTTTGCCGCCTGCTTGTAGCCTTCGCTGCGATAGTCGGTGGTGTAGAAACCGGAGCCTTTGAAAATCAAACCCGCCCCGGTGCCAAGGAGGCGTTTCACCTTTCCCTGACCCCAAGTCTCCATTTTGCAAGCGGACTCAGGGCAGGTCTCAAAAGCCTTATCCTTCATTGACTGAAAAGCCTCAAAGGTCTTTCCACATTTCTCACATTCGTAATCGTAGGTCGGCATAGCATCTAAAAATAGCAACAACCGCCTCGGTTCCGCAACTGGCAGTCTCGGCCATAAATTCTTCTTCATCGCCGCGCGAGTGGCGGTAGGGTTGTCACATGCACCTCAACGAAGCAGCACGCTATCTCGACGGACTACTCCGCATTCCGGAAATCACCGACTACCCGCAAGCTATGAATGGCCTTCAGGTCGAAAACTCCGGCAGCATCTCGCGCATCGGCGCGGCGGTGGATGCCACGGAAGCCGTGATCAAGGAGGCGGCTGAAGCCCAAATCGATTTCCTGATCGTCCACCACGGACTTTTCTGGAACGGCGCGCAGCGGGTGACCGGCGCAAACTACCGGAAGACGCGTCTGCTGATGGAAGCGGACATGGCGGTTTACAGCGCGCATTTGCCGCTGGACCTTCATCCCACCATCGGAAACAACGCTTTGCTTGCGGCGGCAATTGGTCTGCAGAGCGGCGAGCCATTTCATGAGGCCTTCGGCCAAAAAGTCGGGCTTCGCTTCGAAGCTGAGGTTAATCGTGAGGTATTGCGCGACCATCTTGAACGGGCGGTCGGAGGCAATGTGCATATCGCACCGGGTGGGCCTGTGCTTGCACGCCAGATCGGAATCGTCACTGGTGGAGCGGGAGCGGAAATCGCCAAGGCTGCTGCGTCGGGAATAGATACTTTCATCACCGGCGAAGGTCCGCATTGGTCCTACACGCTGGCCGAGGAGTTGGGGGTGAATGTTTTCTACGCGGGGCACTACGCCACAGAGACTTTCGGCGTAAAGGCGGTGGCGGAGCTTCTCGCTCACAAGCTCGCGCTGCCCTGGCTATTTATTGACCGCCCAACGGGGCTTTAGGCAAAACCTCGGCTTCGATCCGCAAATCTGCGCCGACCTTTTTATAAACTGGGTTCACGAGCTGGATGTCGTGTTTTCCACGACCACCGACAGCTGGAGTGCTTCCCCCCAGCAAGACCGGCGCGACATAAAAGACCACTCTGTCCACGAGCCCGCGATCAAACGCCTCGCCGTGCGTTCGTCCCCCACCCTCGATCAGGACATGATGAACGCCGCGTCGCCCTAGATCTTGCAGGACGGCCCGTAGGGACTTGCCCTTGAAAACAAGTGTTCGATCTTGGAACTCGTCGGTGAGGATTTTTGAGTCGGATGGAATTTTTCCCGAGCGCGACCAAACCACGCGCAATGGCTGGGGAGACTTCGAAATGCCCCTAAGAGTCAGATGAGGATCATCCACACGAACCGTTTCGGCACCGACGAGGATCGCATCGCAGTTCGCTCGCAGTCTCATCGCATCGGCACGAGCGGCCTCAGAGGTGATCCAACGCCGACCGGGAAACGAGGCGATGTGGCCATCGAGACTCATGCCGGCTTTGGCTGTGACGAATGGCAGGCCCGTGGCGATCCATTTATTCCAAGCGGCATTTAGTTCCCGGCATTCATCGACAAGGACGCCGCTCAAAATCTCAACTCCTGCTTTTTTCAGAATTTTGATGGCTCGCCCTGCGTGGGAGGGATTTGGGTCGGTCGCTCCAAAGACAACCCGCGAGATTCCCGACTCAATAATCGCCGCCGTGCAGGGCGGCGTGCGTCCGTGTGTGGAGCAAGGCTCCAAGGTGACATACAGAGTGCATCCTGCGGCGCTGGACACTTTCCCCAGAGCCTCGATTTCCGCATGAGGCTTCCCAGCCGCTCGATGCCATCCCTTTGAAATCACTTCGCCGTTGCGGACCAAAACAGCTCCGACTGCAGGATTCGGGGCGGTTTTTCCAATCCCCTTGCGCGCTTCGCGGATTGCGAGACGCAACATCGCTTCATCGCACTCGCTTGCGCGCATGGGCTTGGCGGGCAGCAGGCTGGGCGGCTTTGGCGAGCAGGTCGAGTTCCTTGGCCGTGAGCGGGCGCCACGCGCCGGGCGGAAGCTTGAAATCCGTAACCCCCGCCATACGAATGCGACGCAGGCGCTCGACCTCGTAACCCAAACGGTAAAGCATCAGACGGATTTGGCGTTTGATGCCTTGCTTGAGCACGACGCGCAACAACTTCGGACCAACAATCCGCACTGACTCGAAACGCCCCCGCCCACCTTCAATGTGAACTCCACGGAGAAGTTTCGCGGTTAACTCGGGATCGAAGGCTTTGTCGAGCTCAACCTCGTATTCCTTCTCCACACCATGCGACGGATGGAGAAGTTTCTGGGCAAGCGCGCCATCATTGGTCATCAATAAAATCCCCTCGCTCTCCTTATCCAGCCTCCCGACATGGAAAAGATTCCCGTGGCCCTCCTCGAGCAGATCATAAACCGTGCGCCGCCCCTGCTCATCCGAGCGGGTCACGACATAGCCGCGAGGTTTGTTAAGAAGAAGAGTGACAAGCGGGGCCGCATGCACAGGGCGGCCTTTGACTCGAACATCGTCCCCTGGAGCCACGAGGGTAGCAAGGTTTTCAATACGGTGGCCGTTGATGACGACTGCACCCGATGAGATCAGTTCCTCGCAAGAACGCCGCGAGCCAAGGCCGGCGGCGGCTAGAAAACGGTTGAGCCGCATGGGAAGCGGCAGAGGGTTAATCCTCTGGCTTGGTTTTCGGGAGGCCGATGACGCGTTGACCGTCCTTGAACTGGCCGCGTTTGCGGAGAAGATCGACACGCTCGAAACGCTTTAAAACACTGCGCTTGGCCTTGATGGCGCCTTTGCCTTTAAGACTGGGATGCTGGCTCATAAATTAAAAATGCCCATAGAGAATGGTGCCAACTTCCAGGGAATGCAATCCCATTTCCGAAAAAAAATCGTCGTCGAATTCATGAGCTTCAAACTGGTTTTAGAAAAATCAATCACAGATGAGATATAAAATAAAGAGGGGTAAATAATTTCCGTGAATCAGAGAGAGAGCTCTTTTGACCAAGCGGCCGCTTTCTGCGTCCCCTCTGAATTTTGCAATTTCTTCCTGTTAAACAATCCGCTTACTGTTTCATCCCGCCGTGACCGGCAAGAGTCCCATCGTGTCGTTGCCGAAAATATTGATGGCTTTTACGGCGATCGTGTAGCGGCTGGGGTTAGCATAGGTGTGGCTGGCGGAGAGGAGCTCGAGGCGCGGACGGAGCGGGCATGGAAGCTCTGCCACTTGTTTTAGAAAATGTAGGCGCCGGTCCAGCGCTCTTCTTCAGTCGATCAATTCCTCGCCGGCGATCACTACGCCGGGGAGTTCGCCCACCACTCCCATGCGGCAGGGCACCTTGATGATTTGCTGGCGGCTTTCGTAGGGCTTGGCGCAGAGAGGGATTCTCGATGAGCATGGAGGCTTTGAGGAATCATTTCAGCAATTCCGGGAAGTCCGTTTTGGCGGGGCAAGAAATTTTCTGTGAAATCTAGATTTGGGTTGTTGTGAGTTTTGTCACGGTTGGCGCTCAATTTGATTCAATCAACTCCAACATCCAACTGAAGACAAACGCCTTAAATCCAGACTTTTTCTGGCATGCGATTGCTTCACGGAAAACTCCGTTCCATTTTCAGCAATTCAGGAATGATTTGGTTACATCGGCAATTTACTGACGATTTTTTGCACTACGAATCCCAAGCCAGGGATTTGGATGGGCAGAACTTTTTCTGTCAAGCAATCGAGAGAAACAAGGGAGGACGCCACTGCTCGAGATAAGTGCCAGTCTTGGAGAGTAAATTGGTCGACCAGAACTTTGGTCATCGAGGTCTGGCAATCCTTGCCAGAGCCGAACCAAGCATTTGGGCAATGGTAGAAAAATCGACGGTCATTCCCATGAACCCCCGAAGCGGGTCGACGGTCGCGAAGCTCTGGAGGTTGGAGAAGGTCGGGCACCCGCGTTGAAAACAATGATCTTGAGCAATTCTGGAACGCGCCCGAGATCATAAAAATCCTAAGGGCAAAACCATATCCGGCCTCTGGATTGATCTCCCCCGCCCTTGGCAAAAAAACCGCCGTGCCTGCTTGAAAAGATGGGCGGCAACGAAGCAAAGCATGAGCGATTGCAGGAACAAACCCAGGAGGAAATTCACGCAGGCTGCGAGGTGGATCGTGGAAACAGGTTCGAGCAGGGACACTGCCGGACTTTCTCGAGAAAAATCACCCCCGCCCGGCGCCTGGCGTGGAGGTCACCCGGGAGGTTGGTTTTCGCCGGACCTGCCGTGTCAAGCAGGGAAAGCACGCGCTGGGTTTCCTCCCAACCGGGCTCGAACACTCCGCGCTCACGCAGCCAGCGCAACACCGTTCTCCGCTGTATCGCTAGAGGCAGGGCGCGAAGTTCCTTGCAGGAAAGTGTCTCGCCAATTCGCGGAACCAGCGCGGAAAGACACTCGTCCTCGGCACGAAAAATCTCAGCGGCTCGCGGGATGGTTTTTCGGAAGGCGGGGCCGAGCGCTTTCTCGATGGCAGGCAGGACGGCGTGGCGGAGTCTGTTGCGTGTGTGGACGGTTTCCAGATTCGAGGCATCCTCGCGGAAGTGTATGCGGTGACGCTTTTGATAGGCGTCGATTTCCTCTCGCAGGATTCCCAGCATCGGTCGGCGCACAGTCAGATTGCCGATCCGAGAGAGCGGACGAATTCCAGCAAGGCCTGCCGAACCACTACCGCGAAGGAAATTGAAAAGACAGGTCTCGATCTGATCATTCGCATGGTGGGCCAGCAAAATCACTCGGGATTGGTGGAGCTTCGCGCATTCGGCGAAGAAGGCCTGTCGAAGTTCGCGAGCGGCGAGTTCCAGGGATTTTCGGTTGTTGGCGGCGTAATCGCGCGTCGCGGCTCGCGCCGATTCGAGAGCACATCCGAGGTTGGAAGCCTGCTTGGAAACAAACGCCGCATCGGCTCGCGACGCCTTGCCGCGAAGACAGTGATCGAGATGGCAAACGACGAGCTTTTGAAAACCCAAAGACCGCAGCGCGCTCAGGAGAACCATCGAATCCCGGCCGCCGGACACGCCGACGAGGAGTTTTTTTTTCTTCGAAACACCGGACATCCCGAGTGCCAGAGCGGACTCCAGCGGGTCGGACGGCTGCGGTTTATTTGGAGATTTTGTCGGCACCGAAGTAGGGCCTCAGCGCCTCGGGGACCAGAATCGAGCCGTCGGGCTGCTGGAAGTTTTCGAGAAGGGCGACAAAGAGCCGCGCGAGGGCGGTTCCGGAGCCGTTCAGTGTGTGGCAGAAGCGGTTTTTACCGTCGGCGCCTTTGAAGCGGAGGTTCATGCGGCGGGCTTGGAAGTCCTCGAAATTCGAGCAACTCGAGACTTCGAGATAGGAATTCTGACCGGGAGCCCAAACCTCGATGTCGTAGGTCTTCGCAGAGCCGAATCCCATGTCACCAGTGCAAAGCACGATCACGCGGTAGTGGAGGCCAAGCTTTTGCAAAACGCGCTCGGCATCGGCCGTGAGGGCTTCCAACTGGGCAGCGGATTGCTCAGGGGCGCAGATTTTCACCAGCTCGACTTTGTCAAACTGGTGCATGCGAATAAGCCCGCGCGTTTCGCGGCCGGCAGATCCCGCCTCGCGACGGAAACACGGCGTGTAGGCGGCATACTTGATGGGAAATTGCGCGGCGTTGACGATTTCATCGCGGTGGAGATTCGTCACAGGAACTTCGGCCGTGGGAACCAGGAAAAGCCCGCCTCCATCCACCCCATACATGTCTTCTTCGAATTTCGGGAGCTGGCCGGTGCCGATCATGCAATCGCGCCGAACGACGAATGGCGGGCTAACCTCGGTGTAGCCATGTTCTCGCGTTTGAGTATCGAGCAGGAAATTAATCAACGCCCGTTCGAGTCGCGCGCCCTGACCGGTGTAAACAGCGAAACCGCTGCCGCTGATTTTCACGGCGCGGTCGGGATCGATGAGACCCAGCGATTCGGCGAGGGCCACATGGTCTTTGGGATTTTCGATCGCCGGCTTTTCGCCATGGATGCGAATGACAGGATTGTCGGCGGCGTCATTACCAAGCGGCACATCGGCTTGAGGGAGGTTGGGGAGATTTAGAAGAATGTCTCGTTGTTTCGCGGAGAGGGCTTCGGCCTCGGCGGAAGCTGCCTCCATGTCGGCGGCGATTTTTTTGACCTGCGCCTCGAGATAGGC
>JBIPMC010000359.1:0-2582 GCA_044369345.1 Terrimicrobiaceae bacterium | reverse complement strand
TTTGGATTGCATGTCAGTGTGATGAATACATGAGGACAACCAAATTCAGACACCAATACCAAAGCATTCCGTGCTAACGAAGCCATGTGACGTGGAGAGCCATGGACACTGGCAGGTAAATATGAGTCGTTACCTTGATCTTCTTCATCATTAAATCCAGCTTCTCTTCTTTCATCTTCTTCTTGTTCTGTTAGATTAACACGCCGCATTCTGTTCTGACCCATCAATATACGCCCTTGCAACTTTCGTACTGCACTCATTCGTTGATCCAGCACTCTTGAATAAAAGTCCATTAGCCAATATTGCGCAAGCCTTGACATCAACATAAAACGATTTACTCTTAATTCACGGCTTATATATTCCCCTGGCACTTTATAACGGTTGACCTCATCTAAACTTGCTCTGTCATGAAATGGCTCTCCCGTTCTACTGTCAACAAAATGATATGGGCCATAGTCTGCTTTGGCTGTCATGTAATTACCACTCATTCTTTTTTCAGGCTTCAATAATCTTGACATTGCATATACATCTGGACTTAGACGATGTTTATTCGCGTTTGTGTATCCAGGTTCACCATATGGAAATAAAAGCGGAAAACATAAACCCTCCACCTTCTCAGAATCCAAATTAACATGTGATACACTATATCCACGTGTCTGAACATGTAAAATTATTTCACCTGTTTGTCTATTGTTCACAACAGAGCAAACATCAAAATGCCGCCGCTGATCAATCATTCTTGGAATGACAAGGTTTCCTTCTACCCGTTGTCGTGCCTCTACTCCAAGAAAACGAAGCTCAATGCAATATGGATTTTCATTACGAAGACCTTCACAAATGTTCGTCAATATCTCTGGATCGACATTTACACGATCAGCAGAGCCTGCCATAGATGCTATATCATCAAAGATGAAATAAGATAGGCCACAATTCTGTGATGTATTTGAGGCTGATCTCATATAATGATGAACACGACCATTCATGAAGACTGATTGTGGACCTTCTCCACGTCGTGTGAATCCATTAGTGTTCCTATAATTGCAGACCACTGTTGCTGCCATGGCCACTAAATTGTTGTATGTTGAAGATTTTTGTGAGAAGTCCATTTTTGTGAATAGTATGCGACGCAAGAAATCAGGCAATAGTTCAAGTTCATAATTCACAGTCAATTCTTCATCAAATTCTTCACTGACAGAAGAAAGACGGCCATTGGCACAACACTTCTTTCTTGTTCCGGGTGTTGAAGAGGATAAATGAATATACCCACAACCATGCCTGCACAGTTGATTCCAATGTCCGCAAGGCTGATGAAATAAATACTCGCCATTTATGTACTTGCATGCCATATCAAGAACACCATTTGACCTTGCTACTGCTCGTTGTGCATTTTCTTCCTCCCTTATTGCAGCATTAGCACGTCTACGCCTATGAGATTCACGATTTCGTGCGTTTTCTTCCTCCCGTATTGCAGGATTAGCACGTCTACGCCTATGAGATTCACGATTTCGTGCGTTTTCTTCCTCCCGTATTGCAGGATTAGCGCGTCTACGCCTTTGAGATTCACGATTGCGTTCATTTTCTTCTTCCCGTATTGCAGAATTAGCACGTCTACGTCGCTTCCGTTCATTTTCTACCTCCCGTATTGCAACGGTACCACGTCTACGTCTTTGACATTGAGCATTATATGCACGTCTTTCATCCATGATTATAGTCAATGTGGGGATCAAAATTGTAGTATTGGAAATAAATGGTGCAAATAGTGGCAAATAGTGGCAAATAGTGGCAAGTACTGGCAGGTACTGGCAGGTACTGGCAGGTACTTGCAGGTACTCGCCAGTACTGGCAGGTACTGGCAGGTGTTGGCAGTTATTTATTCGCAGTTATAGTCAGTTATTCGCAATTATCGCCAGTTATTGACAGTTATTGAAAAGTACTGGCAGGTATTGGCAGTTATTGACAGTTATTGCCAATTATTGGCAGTTATCCGCAGTTATTGCCAGTTATGAGCAATTATCTGCAGTTAAAGCCAGTTTTTGGCAGTTATAATTAGTTATTTGCAGTTATCACCAGTTATTGACAGTTATCATCAGTTATTGGCAGTTACTGACAGGTACTGGCCTGGCGGAAGCTTTCTTGGTTT
The DNA here is from genome assembly GCA_044369345.1 of Terrimicrobiaceae bacterium. Lineage (GTDB taxonomy): Bacteria > Verrucomicrobiota > Verrucomicrobiia > Chthoniobacterales > Terrimicrobiaceae > UBA967. The sequence continues at coordinate 442 of JBIPMC010000359.1, read as the reverse complement.
GGCGAAATTGGACTAAATATAATGATGACACATGGTATCGTACGTATGTACGAAGCGAAAATACAGGAAACGACATTCACAAAAAAAATTAGTAAGGAATTTTCATGACGGAATTAAATATATATTTTGTAAAAAAAATTTAAAAGAATTTTCACGACGGAATTAAATATATTTTCTGTGGAAAATTTTTACATTCGCCAAATTTTTTTGAGAAATGGATTTTCAAGTTGGTTGTTGTGTTGGTTCACATTATTTTGTGATTTTTCGGACAGCATACTGGCACATGATGTACGAGAATCTACAGATACATACATGATGTACGATCCAATATTTACGGTACACACCACACGGACATCCGTCACTTTAATCTTTTATATATATGAAACTCGACAAGCTATCGTCTTTCTCCGAGTAATCCATCCACCCCTTTTTTAGAAACTTG
>JBIPMC010000339.1:0-2584 GCA_044369345.1 Terrimicrobiaceae bacterium | reverse complement strand
GTACTCAACGGAGGCGTCAACGAAGCCCTCCTCAGCGAGATTTTCAGCCACGAAGGCATCGGCACGATGGTTTACTCGAACGAGTATCAGCAAATCCGCCGAATCTTTAAAAAGGATGTCCGCTCCGTGATCTCGCTCATCCGCCAGTCGGTGCAAAATGAGGAACTCGTCCGGCGCTCGCGCACCGAAATTCTCGAATGCCTCAACGACTACTGGCTTTTGGAAATCGACCGCACACCGGTTGCCTGCGTCGCCATGCACCTTTATCCCGAGCAAGCAAGCGCCGAGCTCGCCTGCCTGCATGTCAGCAAGGCCCACGAGAACCAAGGCTACGGCCGCAAGCTCATGGCCTTTGTCGAAAACCTCGCCCGCGAGAAAGGCGTGAAGACCCTCTTTGCGCTCTCGACCCAAGCCTTTAATTACCTCCAGCAAAAAGGCGGCTTCAACGCAGCCGAGCCGTCCGCACTCCCGCCCGCACGGCTCAAAAAATATGAAGCCAGCGGGCGGAACTCCGTCGTTCTGGTCAAGACCCTTCGGGCCTGATGAACCACTTCGCTCTGGCGATCGACGCCGCCGTCATCTTCGCCTACTTCATCGCCATTATCGGCATCGGCCTCTACGCCGGGCGCAAAAACGAAACGCTCCAGGAGTTCGCCCTCGGCGGACACAAAATCCCTTGGTGGGCCGTTCTCGCATCGATCATCGCCGCCGAGACGAGCGCCGCGACATTCCTCGGCACCCCCGCCGAGGGCTACAAAACCCTCGGCTTTGCCTACGCCCAACTTGCGATCGGCACCATCCTCGCCCGCATCATCATCGCCTACCTCTTCATCGCTCCGTATTTTCAATTCAAGGTCCAGAGCATCTACGAATATCTCACCCTCCGCTTCGGCCCGCGCACGAAGGACATGGCCAGCGGCATTTTCCTCCTCGGCCGCGTGCTCGGCATCGGCGTGCGACTCTACCTCGGGGGCGTCATCCTCGTCGTCATCTGGCGCTACCTTTTCCCCGGATCTGAAGTCACGCTCTGGACCTACTTCTGGGGCATCGTTTTCGTCACCGCTGTCACCACGCTCTACACCGCCGTGGGCGGCATCAAGGCCGTCGTTTGGACCGACCTCATTCAAGCCTGCCTTATGTGCGGCGCGGTGGTTTTCGCCATCTTCGCGATCATCGGAAAAATTCCCGGCGGCCTCGCAACGGTTGATTCCATGCTCGATGGACGCGATGTCGCAATGTTCCAAACTGGCTGGGAGGCCACCAAGCCCTTTGGCGAAGCCCTCAAGGCCATGCTCGAAAACCCCTACACGATCCTCGCGGCGTTGCTCGGCTCGACATTCCTCACCATGGCCACCCATGGCACCGACCAGGACATGGTTCAGCGAATGCTCACTGCCGAGAACATCCGCAAAAGCCGATTCAGCCTGATCCTGAGCGGATTCGCGGACATCCCGATCGTCCTCGCCTTCCTCGCCGTCGGCATCCTCCTGTGGGTCCACTACCAATGCTCGCCCGACCCCTCACTGCCCGCCGCCCACAACGAAATTTTCGCCCACTACATCGTTCATGAAATGCCAATCGGCATCCGGGGCCTCATCGTCGCCGGCGTCTTCGCCACCATGATGGGCTCCACCTCCGCCGCGCTCAACGCCCTCGCCACTTCGTTCATCCGCGATTTTTACCAACCCTACTTCAACAAAAACTCGACCGACTCCGAGTCCATCCGCGCCGCCCGCACAGCAACGGCCGTCTTCGGCGGGCTGATGATCCTCGTGGCCACCGCCGCCGCCTATGCCGTGCTGGAAACTAACATCACCATCATCCCGCTCGCCCTCGGAGTCCTCGGCTATGGCTATGGCTCCCTGCTTGGCATCTTCCTCCTCGGCGTCCTCACCAAGTCGCGTGGAAACGACGCCACAAATGTCATCGCCATGCTTTTCGGCATCGCTGCCGTCCTCATCCTCGGCAAAGTCAAAATCCCCGCCATCGACCCCGCAGCCCTCCTGCGCCTCGAACTCGTCCCCGCCGAATGGAATTTCGGCCTCTTCATGCCCGACTGGTGGCCTGCCATTGCTTGGCCCTACTATGTCTTCATCGGCAGCACCGTGACGCTTGCCCTTGGCATCCTTTTCAAATCCAAACGGACTCTCGAACAGGCTTAAAAACCCGGGCCATTGACAAATCATCGCCTCGCGAGCATCTATCGCACTATGACGATTTCCTTACCCGTCGAATTGGAAAAAGCCGTTGAACGCAAGGTGGAATCTGGCCTCTACAGCGACCCCAGCGATGTGATCCGCGAAGCTCTCCGCCAATCCCTCGCCCGCGAAATCGATGAAAATCGTCTCAGGCGCGAAGCGAGCATCGGCTTCGGCCAACTGGATGAAGGCCGTTCTATTTTTGTGCACAACAAAGAAGAGTTTATGGCTCTGCTGCGGGAAAACCCTTGAGACTCGAACTCTCCGAAGCCGCACTGGCTGACATTCGGTCAATCCGCGTATTCACCCTCGATAATTGGGGCCCGGCCCAAGAGGAAATTTATCTGAATTTGATGTGAGCGGTCTTTTCAGAAATTCAGAAAAAG